>CAZHPN010000026.1:14388-44924 GCA_964534375.1 uncultured bacterium
GAATTCCCCCGAACTCCCCCATTTGGTTTTCGCTTAAAGTCGGATTTGTATGGGTTTCGAAGGTAATGGCGTGTGCCCCATAGCAACCAAAAAAGAAACGGACGTCGATTCCGTTCGCGACGAAGCATGGTTCAAGGCAAGGAAATCATTGCCAAGTGAAGGCAAACCAAGCGCCACTCGGTAAAGGGGCTGTTCATGGATAACAAAAAGTTTCTCTTGCTTCTGATTCTCGGCGTATTCGCCCTCTCCTTGCTGGTCGTCGGCGCGTTCATCGCGGGCATTTGGTTCAACCGCACACAACCGCCTGGCGAACCGGGCCGAACGACAACGCCCGGGCCGCCGTCTGGGCCGCTGCGCTCGCCGCCTCCCATGCCGCCGCAGCCGGGCATGGTCCGCATTCCCGGTGGGACCTTCATGATGGGTTGCTCGCGCAACGACGACAAATGCCGCAACAACGAGAAACCGGCGCACCAAGTCACGGTCAGCGCCTTTTGGATGGACGGGACCCCGGTGACCAACGCCCAATATCATAAATGCGAGTCGTCGGGCGACTGCGGGCCGCTGGACCCGCGCAACTGCAATATCGATAGGCGTGCGTTCATCCAGGGAGTTAATAATGAATGGGTGCACGGCCGCGGATATGAGGAATTGGCAGATTCCAACAAAGGGGCGGATCAACCGGTCGTCTGCGTTCACTGGCAAGACGCGGCGAATTACTGCCGCGTCGCGGGCAAACGCTTGCCGACCGAAGCCGAATGGGAATTCGCGGCGCGCGGCGGCATGGCCGGGCCGCGTTATGGCGATTTGGACGCCATCGCGTGGTACAATGACAACTCCGGGTGCATGACGCACCCGGTGGGCGGGAAGCAACCGAATGCTTATGGACTTTACGACATGCTCGGCAACGTCGAAGAGTGGTGCGCCGACTGGTACGACAATGACGACGAGCGTGAAGGCGTCACTACCTATTACGCGCTTTCGCCTTCGAATAATCCAACGGGGCCAGTCAAAGACGACCGCCACCGTTTTTCGTTGCAAAACCACGTCGTGCGGGGCGTTTCGAATTGCACCACCGCGTCAGGTCACAGTCCCGGAGATCTTGTTCGCGTCTCGGCTCGCCAGGGAGGACTTTTCTGGGATGTGAATGACTGGGGAAGTTCATATATTGGCTTCCGCTGCGTTCGCCGGTGAAAGCGGACCCTCGCGAACTTATTTTGTGATCCTTCGACAAACAGTTGGGGCTGGTGCCCATTTTCTCGAATCTCTCTCGCCGCTCGCGGTCGCCGCGGTTTCGGCGAGTCAAAGCCGTTGCAACCACCCGCCGTTCGCCCTCGGAAGCCAAGATTTTCTCTGCGGGAAAATCATTAGTTTTCCCCGCACTGAAAAACGCCTTCAAGAATCCTTTGTTTTCAAGGTTTTCGCCGCCCGTTCTTGAAGGGGATTTTTCGGTGCCCTGTCACAAGACAATGACGACATTCCCCTTCTTGCGGCCCGTATCGACATAGCGGTGCGCCTCGGCCATCTGGTCGAAGGAATAGCGGCGGTCGATCACCGGCTTGAAGCGTCCAGATTCGACCAAATTTGCCAGAAAACGCAGATCCTCGGCGCCCGATTTTACGCCGCCGGCGATGATTTTTCGGCCGCTCGTCAGCGACGCCCACGGCGCGGCGAGCATCTCGGGCAGATCGGCGAGCACCAACAGCAAACTTCCGCCCTTTTTCAGCGACGCTTTGCTGCGGCCGAACGGCGCCGTTCCGGCCGTGTCGACGATGATGTCGTAGGTTTCGCCGTTGCGGGTGAAATCCTCTTTCGTGTAGTCGATCGCCTTGTCGGCGCCGATGGATTTCACGAGGTCGAAATTGGCCCCGCTGCACACGGCGGTCACCTCCGCGCCGAAGTGCTTGGCGAGTTGCACCGCCGCGGTTCCGACGCCGCCGGAAGCGCCGTTGACCAGCACTTTGTCGCCTTGCTTGATCCCGGCTTTCTTGAGGAAGCCCAGCGCCGTTGTGCCGCCAAACGAAAGCGCCGCGGCCTCTTCGTGGCTCAGATTCGCCGGCTTGAGCGCCAGCGCGCCATCTTCGGCCAGGCACTTGCACTCGAGGTAACACCCCATTTTCGCGCCGGTGAAGGCGAAGACCTGGTCGCCCACTTTGAACTTGCCGACCGCTTTGCCGACCGCTTCGATTTCGCCGGAAAGCTCCGACCCGAGGATGGGGTGTTTCGGGGCCGAAAAGCCCAGGTAGATTCCGCCGACGACCCCGAAGCCTTTCGGCAGAATGCGGCTGCGGCACCGCCAATCGCCAGCGGTCACCGTCGTCGCGCGCACTTTGATCAGGACTTCGTTGTCCTTGGGCGCGGGTTTCGGAATGTCCTTCAATTCGAGGACCTCGGGCGGCCCAAATCTCGTGTACATGATCGCTTTCATATTCCCTCCGCAAAAACTCATCGCGAGAAACGCGACGCATGATCTGTGCAATTGTAATACCCGCAATGCCCCGGCGCCTCTTCGCATTTGCCGTCACTGGAACAGTGGGGCGGCGCCGCGCTGCTTGACTCCGCGCGGACGCCGCCCTACGGTAAGCGCAATGCGGGTTGGGAGAACCGTTATGAGATTGACTGCGATCATCGAGGAAGAAGGCGGCGGCTACGTCGCGTTGTGCCCGGAATTGGACATCGCGAGCCAGGGCGACACGATCGAAGAAGCCCGCGACAATCTGCGCGAGGCGCTTGAGCTCTTTTTCGAAGGGGCCCCGCCGGCGGAAGTGGAACGACGCCTGTGTTCTGACGTACCTTGCCAAAATATCCTATAGATCTTGCAAATCCTGTATTACTGTCCGCCAATTTCTTCGCGTTATGGAAAAATTTTGGGATTTGCATAAAACCGCGAATACACGCGAATGCACGCGAATCGAATTATGTTGGCGCTCATTCGCGTTTATTCGCGTTCATTGGCGGTTAGAACAAATTCTCGAATTCTCTGTGACCTCTGGGCCTTTCTCTGCGGCCTCTGTGTTTAAAATTCCCTTCCGTCCGCTTGACTTGCCGCGTCAAATGCTCCGCCGTTTGCGCCGCGCGAAACGAGGAGAAGATCATGTCGATTCTGGAAAAAGCCGGGGCGGAAAAGGCCGCATTTCTATCCGAATGGGAAGCCAAGCAACTGCTGGCGGAATTCGGCATTCCGGTGACCGCCGATCGCCTCGCGCTTGCGCCCGACGACTATCTGACGGGCGCCAACGCCCGCCGATTCCCCCGTCACAACCCCGAGAAAACCTTGACGGGCCTCCCATTCTGCGGCTCAACGGCAATGCCCGGCCACGCTTTCGCATTGCTCGGAGATCCTAAATCGACTTTGCCGTTGCCCGGCGCCCGGAAGGACGTTCAAGGTTTCTTAATCTTCGGCCTCATACACTACACATTTTTCGTAGCGGCGGCGCCTCTCTCTCAGGCTCCCAGCCTCCCAGCCTCTCAGCCTCCTTCCTCCACCCGAATCAACTCGTGCAGGGCCCGCCGGCGTTCGTCGAACGCCGGCCGGGTCAGCGCGGCGAGCTTATTCACGCCGATGCCCTGGCAGGTGAAGCTGGCGGCGATCGTGCCGGCGAGGCAGGCGCGGCGGAAGGCGGCCTCGTCGAGCCGCGGTTCCTGCGCCAGCCAGCCGAGGAAACCGCCGGCGAAGGTGTCGCCGGCGCCGGTCGGGTCGATGGCGTCGTCGAGCGGCAGGGCGGGCGCGGCGAACGGGCCGTCCGGGCCGAGCATGAACACGCCGTATTCGCCGCGTTTGATCACCGCCCGCCGCGGGCCGAGCCGGAGGATGTCGCGCGCCGCTTCGATCAACGACCGGCGGCCGGTCAGCATTTTGGCCTCGCCGTCGTTGAGGAACACGAGATCGACCAGGCGCAGCGCCCGCAGCAATTCGTCGCGGCGGATGTCGATCCAGAGGTTCATCGTGTCGAGCGCGGCGAACTTGCGCCCGGCGCACGCCTGCAAAACGCGAATCTGCAGCGCGGGGTCGATATTGCCGCAGAAAACCAACTCGGTCGCATCCCAACCCGGCGGCAGTTTGGGCGAAAACTCGCCGAAGACGCCCAGCTTCGTTTCATGGGTGACGCGTTCGTTCATGTCGGCCAGGTATTCGCCGTCCCAGAAAAACGTTTCGCCGTTCGCGACGATTTCCAGGCCGGCCAGGTCGACCTTCTTCGCTTTGAGCAATTCGAGATGCGCCGCGGGAAAATCGCCGCCGACGACGCCCACGAGCCGGACCGGCGAAAACAACGAGGCGATCAGCGAAAAGTAGCTGGCCGAACCGCCGAGCACGCGTTCGTGCACCGCGCCGCCGGGAAACCGCAAGGTGTCGAGCGCAACCGAACCGACGACCAGAATCGACATGGCGTCCCTTTCCTTATTTAATGTATTTTTCGATCAACAGCCGCAGTTCGGCTTCGCGTCCTTGGGGAATCGCGGACCGCTCCGTGATGATGGCGTTGGCCAGCGCCGACGCGCAGCCGCAGCCTCCGGCCTCGCCGATGCGCGGCGCGGCCGTCGCCAGCAACTGCCGCGCGTGCGCCGCGTTTTCCTTCATCACCTGCAGGATGTCGGTGATGTCCACGTCGGCCCCTTCGTAGCGCCAGCAATCGTAGTCGGTCACGAGCGCCACGGTGGCGAAGTGCAACTCGGCTTCGCGCGCCAGGCGCGCCTCGGTGACGTTGGTCATGCCGATGATGTCGATGCCGAGGGAACGATAGATTTTGCTCTCGGCGCGCGTCGAAAACTGCGGGCCTTCCATGCAAACGTACGTGCCTTTCCAGTGCGCGGGGATCTTCAGGCTCAGCGCCGTGTCGTAGAGCAGCCGCGCGAGTGTCGGGCAGACGGGGTCCGCAAACGACACGTGGGCGACAATGCCGCCGCCGAAAAAGGTGTCGGCGCGGTGGCGCGTGCGGTCGAAAAACTGGTCGAGGACGACCAGTTCGCCCGGCTTGATGTCCTCTTTGAGCGAGCCGCAGGCGCTGAAGCTGATCACGTGCGTGACGCCGAGGCTTTTCAGCGCGTAAATATTGGCGCGGTATGGCACCTCGGTCGGCGTGAAGCGGTGGCCGCGGCCGTGCCGCGGCAGGAAAAAGATCGGGGTCTCGCCGAGCACGCCGGAGACGATTTCGTCCGACGGCTCGCCGAACGGCGTCACCACCGCACGTTTGCGCACATTCGTCAGACCGGGAATGTCGTACAAGCCGCTGCCGCCGATTACGCCGATTTTTACCGCCATAAGTTGCTCCTTACAGGCCATCTAGAGACTGTCGATTTTCTCGGATCGACCGATTTTTGCGAAGGCGTTCGCCGCACAATGGCGAATGGCGAATACTGGCAGGCAAAGAGGCGTTGACGAGAGAAGGCCTCGCGTGGTGTTTCACCAATGCGAAGGCGAACTCGCCGGCCGTGCAGCGCATCTCCGTGACCCGGGTCCGCAAAGGCGTCCTCTCGCCCCTCCCTGTGTCGGGGAGGGGCGCGGCCACACGGTCAGTGTGGCCGGGGGAGAGGTCTGCGCGTCCAGGAAAATGGTGCATTTTCGCCTTTTCGAAAGTTGGCGCCGCGCGCTCTCGGTGGCTGATGCGGCGTCTAATCTTCAATCAACTCCACGTTCGCGCGCGGGATGATCGCCTTTTCGCCGCCGCCGAAATCGACTTCGAGGACGCGGGCGCGCGAGCCGGACTCCAGCACGCGGGGCTCGGCCGGCAACGCGGACACGACGCCGATCCGCCCGAAATACGGCACGCGGATCGCGCGAACCTGGCTGCCGACGGTCAAACCCGCCGGGGCGGCGTCGGGCGCGGCGGCCGCGCCGGCCGGCGCCGGGCCGGGCACGATCACCTCCGGACGAATGACGCCGGCGCGAATCTGCGTCGCCCCGTTGACGCACGCGAGCTTGCCGACATTGGCCGCCAGCAAATCGTAGGTCTTCGCCGCCATGTCGATGTCGCCGAAGCCCTCGGTGACGATCAGCGTCAGGCCGAGCTTTTCGCCGCCGGTGATCGCCACGCCCAGGTCGTAGCCGAGAAAATCGCGCAGGTCCTTGTCGTCGAAGCCGCCGGCGACCACCCCGCGCACGCCCAACTCGATCGCGCGCCGCAGCGCTTCGGCGGTTGCGCGGCCGCCGCCGACCACGATCTTGCCGGCCATTTCCGGAACGAGCAATTCGGGCGTCAACCGGCGGCTGCGCGAATCGCCGGCGAGCACGAGCGGGCCGTTGGCCTCGCCGCCGATGCCGAAAATGCCCTGCACGAACGCGCCCCACGTTTCGACGACGCAGCCCTCGCGCTCGATGATTTCGATCACCGTCCCCGAGATGTACGCCTTCGCCTCGACCGGCTCCGACGGCCCCCGCAACAACACTTGCCCGGTCACCGCGTTGATTTTCTCGATCGTGCCCGACATCTTCGCCGCGGCTTGGCTCTTGAACAGGCCGAACAGGCTTTTCGAACGCGCGATGACTTGCCCTTCTGCGACGAAATCGCCGACCATGTTCAGCATGCGGCTGGGCAGCTCCGCCGGCTCGACATTGAGCAAGGTGGCGACGTTGCACAATTCCGCGGCGCCCGGCAGTTCCGTGCGCGCCACCACGTCGTCCGGTTGCACGGTCTGCCCGACCCGCACCAGCACGTCGCCCTTGAGCGGCAGGATGCGCCGCCGCCGCAGCAAATGCCGCGCGGCGACTTTCAATCCGGGCGTGTAGGTGTGGGCCACGGTCCTCTCGCTATTCTTCCAGACCGGCGTCCGGGTAAACGCGCCATTCGTTGATCCAGTTTTTCAGCGACGCCAGCCGCGATTTTTCGTCGCGGGCGATTTCGAGCGGACGTCCGCGGGCGTCGAGCAGCAGGCCGACCGCGCCGCCCCAGACCGCGCTTTCGATCGCCGCCCCGCCGCCGCGGCCGAAATCGAAACCGCGCGCCGGATTGCAACGCAGCCGCGCTTCTTCGCCGGGGCCGAGTTCAAGCAACTTCACGTCGCCGACGCGCAGCGTCCCTTCGGCGATTTCGCCGTTTTGGCGTTCGAGCGCGTACGAAAAACATTCTCTGCCCTCTTTGCCCTGGCCGCGCGGCGCCGCGACGGTGCCGAGGTAGATCAGGCAATCCTTCTTAAAGACCTCGGTGGCGGCGTGCGGCAGCACCTCGGCGAGCACGCCCAGGTGCGGCATCATGAATATCGAATCCTTCGCCAGGCGCGTGACGCCCTCGGGCGCGAAGGCGTCGATGAGCATCATCGCCGTCTGGTGCATGCGCGGTGCGTGGGAGAGCACGCCGCCGGAGGCGACGAGCAAATTGAGCTTCATCATGTCGACGATCGTCTCGCCGCTCGCCGACTGCGCGAAGGCGTCGCCGATCGTCCGCTGCTGCTGCACGCCCTTGAGCGTCGTGGCGAAACTCTTGTGGTGCAGAAACGCCAGCCGCAACGCTTCCTTGGCGATGGCCTGCTCGAACATCAACTCGGGCAGCGTCTGCGGGATGGTCGTCGGGCGGACCATCTTGTTCTTGACGCGGTTGCGCAGGTCGCGTTCGTCCATGGGCAGCGGCGACCAGCGCATCACCAGCGGCAGCGTCGCCTCGGCCAGAACGTTGCTGATCGAGTAGCTCATGCCAAGGTTGGCGGAAACGGTGCGGTTGAACACGCCGTCGAAGACCGAAAAGACATCGGTCGTCGCGCCGCCGATGTCGACGCCGACCGCGTTGATGCCTTCTTCCTCCGCGACGCGTTTGAGGATGGCGCCGACGGCGGCCGGGGTCGGGGCGATCGGGGCGTCGGTCCATTCCATCAGCTTGCGGTAGCCCGGGGCCTGCGCCATGACGTGCTCCATGAAGAGCTCGTGGATCTTTTCGCGGGCCGGGCCGAGGTTTTCGCGTTCGAGCACGGGGCGGATATTGTCGACGACGAAGAGCTGGGTTTTCCCCACGAGTTCGTCGGTCGCTTCCGCCACGGCGTCTTTGTTGCCGGCGTAGATGACGGGCAGCAAATATCCGGAGCCGAGCCGGGGCCGCGGGTCGGCCGCGGCGATCAATTCCGCGAGTTCCACCACGTGGGTTTTCGTGCCGCCGTCGATGCCGCCGGAGAGCAGGATCATGTCCGGCCGCAATTGCCGAATGCGTTCGATCTGCTCGTGCGGCAGGCGTTTGTCGTTGCTGGCGATTACGTCCATGACGATCGCGCCCGCGCCCAGCGCCGCCCGTTCCGCCGATTCCCCCGTCATTTTCCGCACGACGCCGGCGACCATCATCTGCAGGCCGCCGCCGGCGCTCGAGGTCGAAATGTAAATGTCGCAGCCTTCGCGCGCCGTCGCCGGGCGGATCAGCCGGCCCGCGTCGTCGACCAGGCGGCGGCCGGCGAGTTCGCCGACTTCCTGCGCGGCGTTAAGCACGCCGAGCGTCACGTCGTCGAACGGCGCCTCGACCGTCGTCGGCGCTTCGCCGCGATGCGTCTGGCGGTACTCGCCGTTGATCTTCTCGATGAGGATCGCTTTGGTCGTAGTGCTGCCGCAGTCGGTGGCGAGGATCACGTTGATGCGGCTCGGGTCCATCGTCATTGCGCATCTCGCGCGCGCCGCGCCGCGTCGCGGGCCGCTTCGGCGGTTTCGACCGCGGCCAGCAACGCCTCGATGCTGCCGCGGCGCGCGAGCATGGCGCGAAAATCCGCGTACCCTTGCCAGCCGAAGAGCGCCCGCACGAGCGGCTCGAAGAACGCCAGACCCTGGCTGCCGATGAAATTCAACGGCCGCACGGTCTCCAGGAAGAGGATCGCCGGCACGGCCAGACCGCGCCGGCAGACGGCGTCGGCGAAGCGGTCGATCAATTCCTGCTCGCGCGGCCCGGCGACGAACGCCGCGGCCTTTTCCACATGGAACGCGTCGCGCCAGATTCCCACTTAGTTCGTTTCTCCACGGCCGCGCCGCAGCCGCTCGTCGACAAAGGCCAGCACCTGCTCGCGATTGCCGGAAAAGCGCAGGTAGAGGCCGCGCAACGTTTCCAACCGCGACGGAAACGGCGACGGCGACAACAGCACGCCGTGCCGGTCGGCGGTCGCGCGCCGGATCGCCGACCACGGCCGGCGCCGTTCGACGAACAAAAAGCGGCGGCTCGCGCCGGCGTCGTCCAGCGCGCAACGCGCCGGCAAAAACCATTCGCGGACCGCGGCCAGCAAAACGATCGCGCCGAACGCGGGCCATTGCCAATCGCGGGCGGCGACCCACAACGCCGCGGCGGTCAGCCCGACGAAGAGGGCGACGATCCACGTGCGGCGCGGCTCTTCCCTTACGGGATGGCTCACCCAGTGCAGCGATTCGGAGCCGTCGGTCGTCGGAGCCATCCGCCCATTTCGTTACGGTTTGAGACGGGTAACCGTAAACCGGGAGCGGCGGAAGTGTCAACGTCTCGCCCGCCGCCGCGAGCCGCCCGCGACAGCGCTTTGACAGTTCATCCGAAATTAACTATAAAGAGGCGCCTTTCGGGGCACTCTTTCAATGTCGCGGCATATTTTTCGGTCTGGGGATTCGTATGGACGAGACGATCACGATCCAACGCCATATCGCGCAAACGCAACGGCGGCACCCGGAAGCGACCGGCGAGCTGTCCGGTTTGTTGAACGCGATCGCGTTCGCCGGCAAGCTGATTACGCGCGAAGTGCGCAAGGCGGGCCTGGTCGACATCCTCGGGCTGACGGGCCGCATCAACGTGCAGGGCGAGCAGGTGCAGAAGCTCGATCAGTACGCCCACCACGTGCTGGTGCGCGTGCTCGCGCAGTCCGGCTTCATCTGCGTGCTCGCGTCCGAAGAAGAAGAAGACGTCATTCACCTGCCGCCGGGCGAGAAGCTCGGCAACTACGCCATCGCTTTCGATCCGCTCGACGGTTCGTCGAACATCGACGCCAACGTATCGATCGGCACCATCTTCTCGATCTACCGCCGCCGCAGCCCGGCCGGGCCCGGCGCGGTCGACGATCTGCTGCGGCCGGGCCGCGAACAGATCGCCGCCGGCTACGTGCTCTACGGCTCCTCGACGATGATTGTCTTCACGACCGGCGACGGCGTGCACGGCTTCACCTACGATCCGACGGTCGGCGAGTTTTTCTTGTCGCACGATTCGATCCGCATTCCGCAAAAAGGCAACATCTACAGCGTCAACGAAGGCAACTGCGCCAAGTGGACGCCGGCGATCCAGCAGTTCGTGGCGCACCTGAAAGAGTCCGACGAAGAGACCCACCGGCCCTACGTGGCGCGGTACGTCGGTTCGCTGGTCGCCGATTTTCACCGCACGTTGTTGTACGGCGGGATCTTCATGTACCCGGCCGAGACGACGCGCCCGCGCGGCAAGCTGCGCATCGTTTACGAGGCCGCCCCGTTGGCCTTTCTCGTCGAGCAGGCCGGCGGCCGCGCGATCGACGGGTCGGGGCCGATTCGCGAGATTACGCCGCAATCGTTGCACGAGCGGACGCCGTTGTTCGTTGGTTCCGACGAAGATGTGAAGCAGCTCGAAAGTTACCTGCGCCGGCCGAACGGATAGCGCGCGGAGCCCGCCCATTGCCGGCGTCTCCGAGAAAGTACAGTGCCGACTGAACAAAGCTTGACACGTTTTCGCAAAGCAAGTAAAAGGGCCGGACAATCGCCCGCAAGATCAGCGCGAAAGGAAAGGGAATATGAAGCGAAGGTTCCTACACTTCGAGTGCTTCGTCTTGATCTTCGCCTTGGCCATGTTCTCCGCGAGCGCCTTGGCTGAGGATTCTCAAGACAAAGGCGGCCAGGGGGACGACAACCCGTGGGGAGCTGCCGCCATCGACCACAAGTTGAATGTGGGCTGGGAGTACCCCTCCGATTACGTCGCCCGCCCCTTGGTCTACAACCGCCGAGTGGTGGAGGTCGACGCGGACTTCCAGTACAAGTACTCGGACCAATTTTTTGACGACGCCGGGAAGCTCGTCACGGGCGGTTTCAAGGAACGGAAAGAAACCCTCAATCTTTTCCTCGGCGGCGGCTTTTCCGACAACTGGTCGGTTTCCGTGAACTTCCCGTTGGTCTACATGAAAACGGTCGTCGAGCCGGGCGAACAAAACTACCGGCCGGGCCGCAGCAATACGTACGGGGCGCTGGGCGAAGAGGCGTTCGTCAACTTCCTGGACCGCTCCGATCCGTGGAAACTGTGGGAAGCGCAGTTGCCCCAGTTGGGCGATGTCAAGGTCTGGATGGCCTATCAGGTTTTCCGGCGCCTCGATCCGACGAGCAGCATCGTGGTCGAGACGACCATCAAGTTGCCGACCGGCAACGACAACCCGCGCCGCGGCGCGGAAATCCGGCCGTACGTCACGTCGGGCGAACCCGATTGGTACGGCGGATTGGCGATCAAGCAACAAGCGTGGAAATTCTCGTTTGAAGCGCACGCCGGTTACAATTGGCGCATGCCGGACGACGCCAAATACGCGCCGGGCAAGATCGACTTGGCCGACCAAGTGCTGGCGAACGGCGAGATCATGCTGCAGGTGCCCTTGAAGGTCTGGATCATGGACACGTTCGCGATCGGCAGCGGCGTGAGCTACATGGATCGCGTGACATCATCGACGATGCGGGACGACGCCGGCAAACTGGTCAAGCTGGATGACTACCCGGGTTACACGTTGGACGTCACGCCGAAAGCGATTCTGCAAAGCGGCTCCGATTGGGACATCTATTTCACCACCGATATTCCGTTGGCCGGGAAGCGAACCTTCCTGGTCTACTCGCGTTCGTATTACCTGCCACCCACCGATATTGAGGGCAATGAAGGAGTAGGCGTCACCTACACCCTTGGCCTCAAAAAGCGTTGGCAGTAGGAAGGGGGTGGCAAAATGACGAACCTGAACCGCCGTGGAAGTGAGATGACCAAAGCCATGAGCAAATATGCCTTTGCCATCGTCGTTGCGTTGTTGTTGGTCGGCTTCGCGGTTGCGACGCCGCGTCCGGCCCACGCCACGTTCCTCTTGTGGGACGAAGGCGTGAATCACTGGGAAATCCAGTGGAAATACACGGAAACCGACCACTTCATCATCTATTGGTACCCGCAGGAAGAATACACCGCGCGCGCGTTGGTGAAAATTGCGGAAGAAGTTTACGAAGCGGACACCAAGGTGTGGAACATCGATCTGAAAGACAAGATCGTGGTGACGATCATCGACACCGAGGACTACTCGAACGGCTTCGCCGCGCACGAATTCAACTGGATCACCATCTGGGCGAGCAATCTCTATTTCGACAGCCGCGGCCGCACCGACTGGCTCTACGACGTGTTCAGCCATGAATTCGGCCACATTTGCAGCCTGAAGGTGGGCAACCAATTCCGCGACAATATGCTCGGCGTGTTGGTCGGCGGCATGAAGATCAGCGACAAGTACGCGTTCGACGTGGGCGTCGGCGTGATGTTCACGAACGACGCGCTGCCGACTTGGTGGGTCGAAGGCGCTTCGCAATACTCCTCGCTGATGATGGGCGCCGACTTGTACGACACCCACCGCGAGATGTTGCTCCGCGCCGCCGTGCTCGACGACAACATGTTGACGATCGACGCGATGGACATCATCGAGAACAAGAACAGCCTCCAGGCCGAAATGGTGTACAACCAGGGCATGTCGATGAACTCGTTCCTGGGCGAGCAATTCGGCCTCGACGCGCCGGCGCGCATGTGGCAGGAATTCGGCCTCAGCCACAACATGACCTACAACCCGATCCTGAAGCGGGAATTCGGGTTGTCGCGCGAAGAGTTGTACAACCAGTGGAAAGCGTACGTCACCGACAAGTACAACAAGCAGCTCGACGCTGCGTTGAAAATCACCGGCGGCAAGGAAGTCAAAGGCCGCTTCCTGCGGCTGTTCGAAACGGATCCGCCGTTCGGCGAAGAAAAGGAGCTTTCCAAACTCGATCGCTGGCTCCTGGGCACCACCAACCACTTGGTGAAGATCAGCCCGAAAGGCGATTACCTTTCGTTGATCTCCTCGCACGGCACGCAACGGCGCGGCTCCAACTTCTATTACAAGAAACTGAAGCCCGATCCGAACAAGATCAACGACACGCACATCAAGCGGGGCCCGCGGGTTTACGAAGAAGGCTACAACTGGCATCCGGACGGCAAGAAGATCGTCTACGCCGGAACCGTGAAAGACCCGTGGTTGGGCTATGAATACAGCGATCTCCAGGTGTACGACACCGAGAAGGACTCGCACGAGCAGATCACCTGGCAGTTGCGCGCGATGGAGCCGACCTGGAGCCCCGACGGCAAAAAGATCGCCTTCATTCTGAACGGCGACGGCCAACGCAAACTGGCCGTGATGAATTATCCGAAACTCAACGGCTACTACATCTTGATCGATTTCAAGGACGACACGCAACTCGGCACGCCCGTGTGGAGCCCCGACGGCTCGAAGCTGGCGTTCTTGATGTTCCGCAAGCACCAGCAGGACATCTGGATCATCAACTCCGACGGCACCGGCCTGCGCCCCGTCACCTACGACAAGAACGACCACCGCGATCCGGCCTGGATGGACAACGAGACGCTCGTGTTCGCCAACGACCGGACCGGCATCTTCAACATCTACTCGATCAACATCAACACCCACAAACTGTTCCAGATCACGAACGTCAAGACCGGCGCCTTCATGCCGTGGGTCGCGCCGGACGGCAACAGCATCACCTACAGCTACTTCACGAGCTTCGGTTACCGGCCGTACGAAATCAGCAAGAACGAGTGGATGATGCGGCCGGTCGAAGATTTCGAATTCAACGTCACCGACGACGAAATTCGAATCAATCTCACGACGCAGGAGCCGTTGCCGGAAATCCAGGGCCTCGACTATACGCCGTACCGCGGCTTCGCCGGCCTGTTCCCGATCCTCTACAATCACGCCGGCACCTGGGTTTGGATCCCGATCGTCAACTATGAATGGGACCGCTTGCAAATGGGCGCCCAGATGATCATGGTCGATGCTGTGGAACGCAACTTCTTCTTTGCCGAGGCGCTCCTCGGCGAGCAGAGCACGTACGTCCTGTATTACGAGAACTACATGACGCCCGTCACGATCTTTGCGCAGTTCGCGCGCCTTTTCCCGGTCGACAACTCCAACTTCCAGTACTTCAACTTCGACGTGAAGGCGCAATTCGACGCGAGCTTTTACATGTTGGGCATGCGGTACTTGCTGTTCAACTACAACATGTTGGACGTCGAGTACGACTACCAGGACATCCGCGTCGAACAGCCGTTCCAACGCTACACGCAGATGACCGGCCGAACGGTCAAGTTCGAGTGGACCCGCGACACCGTCAATCGCCGCGGGAATGACGGCGGCATCAACCCGCACTCCGGATCGTACATCGACGCGTGGTTCGCCTACGGCTCGCCGAAGATGCGCGAACCGCTCACCGGCGCGCCGTTGGGCACCAACTTGAACGCGATCTACAGCAATCCGAATGTCATGACCGAGCAAGAGGCGCGGACCTACCCGGATGACAACTACCTGCTGCCGCAGCGCTATGGCTTCTTCCAAACGCAATTGACCTACCGCGACTACATTCCCTTCCCGTTCTGGGATCTGACGGATTTGAACGACACCTGGGCGGGCGTCAAAGGCTGGGATTGGTCCAAGCTGAACTTCGAACAGTGGAAACGCCAGCGCCACACCTTGATCCTCAAGGCGGTCCTCGGCGTCACGCACTCCGACGTGCCGGAAGGCTACGGCTGGGGCAACAGCTACGGCCGCGTCAATTTCTACGACCGGTTCCATGGCGGCGGCATGTGGGTCACCGCCCTGGGCGCGTACTCGGAAAACAACAGCGCCTTCCTCGGCTACGAGAATTACAGCCTCCAGGGCGAAATGGTCGCCATCCTCGGGTTCGACTATCGCTTCCCGATCCTGATGGAAATCGACACGGCGTTGTGGGCGTTCCACTTCGACAAGTTGTACATGTCGGTTTTCGGCGACGCCGGCAACTTGTACTCGCATCCCGAGCGGCGGGCGGATCTGTTCAATCTCGAAAAATGGATGGATAGTTCCAACCAGGGCGCGTTCGATCTGCGCAAGGACGTATTGACCGATCTCGGCGTGGAACTGCGATTGAGCATGTTCCTGTTCATGAACGAGTGGGACAGCTTCGTCAAACTCGCGCACGGGTTCGAAGATCCGCAGGGCAAGGCGCATCCCGTTCGCGTCTATGTCGGCCTTGGCACGGGATTCGACGATCGGTATTAACGTGAGGAAAGCAACGATGACGCGGAGGACGATGATGAAAGGCATGACGGCAATCGTCGTGATTGCGGTGTTTGTCTCCACCATTTTGCTGGCGGGGTGCATTCAGCTGAAATCTGACTACAAGAGCCAGTTGTTGCCGACCCAGGGCTACGGCGCCTTCAAGATGAAGATCGACGATCCCGGCCCGGTCGCGGAAGTGGACGAAGGCGGCGTGGCGACCGGACGCCGCGGATTCTTGTACGACATCGATCAGAGCGGCAACCCGATTCTGTTCTATCAGATTCAGAAGCTTTCCGCCGGCATCGTGAGTCTGGCGTTCGATTTCACCACGGGTGAGGCCGTCGGCGGCCAGGCCGCGGCGGTCGTCCTGCCGGTTGCAGGCACGACGGACTACGAAATTCCGTTGCAAAGCCTGACCCAATGGATCAAGGGCGACCAGGCGGTCGGTTACATCAAGTCGTTGTACGTCGACACGCCCGACGTCCTGGTCTGGAACGACCGGATCTTCGGCGGCGAAGACCAAGCGCCGATGACCGGGCGTCAGCAGGACACAACGTATCAGATTGTCTCTTTGGGAACGCTGGACGTGTCCGGCGCCGCGGGCGTGAAAGCCTCCGCCAACCAAAAGGATGCGGCCCCGAAGGCGGCCCAACCGGCTCCCAGCGCGCCGCCGCTTCGCGCCCCCAATTTGGGCGGCCTCAACGGCAACTGCAATACGTGGATTCCCTACTGCGCGAAGCTGGATCAGTGCGGACATTTCGGCGCCCAGTGGTCGTCGGTCCAGTGCACGAACACGTTGTTCGCGTACACGAAGAGCCCCGAGGGCCAGACCTACGACACGTGCATCGGCAAGTGCAGTTCCAACTCGTCATGCGGCGAGTTCCTGGATTGCCGGAACGCCTGCTGGAACAGCGCCTTCACGGACGTCTACGGCTGCGGCGGCGACTACGGTCCGGCGCCCAATGACGTGGTCATGCTTGTGGAGCGCGCCGGAGCGTTGTTCAAAGTGTCGCCGGGATACACCGTGCAAGCGGGCGAAAAGCTCGCCATTGTGATCGATTACAAATCCGCCGCGGCCAACTTCGCCGGCGGCACGGTCAACGTCACGGCGGGGTCGCAAACCAAGGCGTTTGCCGTGCCGGCGAATCTCGGACACAGCAGTTACGGCGACAAAGTCATGCTCGCCATAACGCTTCAGAGCCCGCTGCCGAAGGGCGATTACGAGTTGACGATTCGTTTGCAAAACGCGCCGCCCTGCAAAACTCAGGGCAAGCCATTCCCGGCGAAATTCAGTTCGGCGGGCGTGATCTCGGGCGACAGCACGCCGATCGAAGGCGATGTTCCGTTCTCGCTATACGAGGTGTACGCGTCGGCGATCGACGTTTTCAACGTCGGACAGGGATTTGTCGATGCCTCGATCTTCCGCTCCAGCGGCCAAAACTTCTTCGATGAACTGGCCAACGACCAGGCCGCCATCATGCAGGGCGAAATTTGGACGCTGGCCGGCGTGGACGACTGGACCTTCATGACGTCAACGCAGATGAACTCGGATGTATTCTCCAGCACGCATGTCACGCACAAGAGCAAATACGATTCGGCGACCGACGTCGAGTCGTCGGCGTTCTATTGCGATCAGCCCATTCCTCCCGGCGCCTTCAGTTTCTATGGCGACGCAGGTTGGAACATTTATCCGATCGGGCCGTACGGCCAGTTCAACACCACCCAGCCGTTTGTGCACGGCAACTTCGACACCACGCGATTGCACATTCCGTTCCAGCCGTTCACGGAGGTCAGTTCGCAATACACGGGGTGCGCGGACACCTGCGAATACTACCTCGATGAAATCTACAGCCCGAGCGTCGGCGGCACGGCCCCCGGCTTCCCCAATGAAGCGGCGGCGCTGGCGCATTGCCATGCCAACAGCGCCGATCCTTATTGGACGGGTCTGATTGAATGCTACCGTCTGGCGGAAGGCGGGTTCAATGCTTGCGTTTCGTTGAGCGACTGCCTGAAGACAGTGCCGCCGTTCGGCAACGCCGGCAAGACGCTTTGCGACGCAGCCACGTCGATTCCCGCGACCATGGTCGCGACGATTCCGCCCGCGTTCCTGGCTAGCCCGACCTACGGTCCGATGCTCCAGACGCCGGGTCGGGTCAAGATCGGCATCGCGGGCGAGAAGACGTCCGGCGGTTGGGAACTGGTGCCCGGCTCGTTCGTTGATCTGGACCTGGACGTCACGCGCTACGACTTGTCGTTGCCGTATATGCCGCAAGTTCCCTTGCGCTTCATCCAGAGTGCGTCGGCAAGCGGTCCGACGCAGACGCAACTCTTTCCCGTGATGTACGACACCGTCAACAAGGAAGTCGTCGGCACCGGCTACTACAATCCGGCGCCGGAATATCCGACCGGTCAATGGTTCTTCCTGTACATCTACACGTACAACTGGACCGATGTGTCGCAGGAAGGCTGGTCGCTCGGCGTCGTTTCGGGCAACTCGATCTATAACTTCGCCAGTCCGTATAACGAAACCGTCGGCGTTACGTTTGGCGATTTGCGGGCGATTCAGGGCGGTCAGTTGACGCCGTAATCGCGAGAATGAACGCGAAAGAAGGAGCGGCTTCGGCCGCTCCTTTTTTTTGGGTGGAACGCCGCGCCGCGGTTATTCATTAAACTGACGCGGCAGACGCGGGCGAAGGAGGCGGCTCATCGTGGCGACGCGGGCGGCGGCGGGTCCGGGCGGCTGGCGATTGGCGGCGCTGTTTGCCGCGCTGGGCGCTTACGCCTTGATCGCGCAAACGGCCTTGTTGCGGCAATTCCTGGTGATTTTCGGCGGCAACGAGTTGGCCCTCGGCCTGTTTTTCGGAGCTTGGTTCGCCGGCATCGGGGCGGGCGCCGCCGCGCTCGGGCGGACGACGGAGCGACGCACGCCGTCGGCCCGCGGTTTGCGGATTTTGCTCGCCGTCGGCGCGATCCTCCCGCCGCTGATTCTCGTCGCGATGAAGACAACACCCGTCTGGCTGCGCCTGCCGCCCGGACTAGCCCCGACGTGGCGCGTCGTCGCCTTGGCCGGGCTGCTGTGCGCGCCGCTCGGATTTTGGATCGGGGCCGCTTTCCCCTTGTTTTCCGCCGCGGCCGGCGAGGCGGACGCCGTCGGCCGCATGTTCGTTTGGGAAGCCGTCGGCAGCGTCGGCGGCGGCCTGACCTTCTCGTTCGTCCTGGCGCTGTTCACGCCGCCGATCAGCGCGGCCGCCGCGGCGTCGACGATTCTGCTGCTGGGCGCGGCGGCGGCCGACTGGCCGCGGTCGCTGCGCCGGCCGGGCGCCTGGGCCGCCGCGGCGGCGCTCGCGGCGTTTATCGCTTCGCCGCTCGGCGATCGCGCCGAGCAGGGGCTCGAACGGCTGCGGTTCCGCGTGCTGGGGTCGAGCGCGAACTTCGAACGCTCGATCCAGACCCGTTACGAAAACGTCACATTCTCGCGAAGCGGCGAACAGACGCAGCTCTTCGGCAACGGCGCCTATCTGGACAGCTTCCCCGACGCCTACGCGCATCAGCAAGAGGCGGCGTTATTGCTGTCGCTGCGCCCGGCGCCGCGGCGCATCGCCTTGCTGGACGGCGGCCTGACCGGCCTCGCCGGCGAATTGCTGCGCGCGCGCATCGACCGCCTGGACATCGCCTATCTCGACGCGCAATTGACGCGCGAGATCATTCGCCGTCTGCCGCGGGCGGCGCAGGCTTGGACAGGCGACCCGCGCCTGCAGATTTGGCCGGCCGACGCGCGGCGGTTCGTGCAAAGGGCGCGCAACCGGTACGACCTCGTCGCGGTGCTGGCGCCGGATCCGTCGACGGCGCTGCTCAATCGGTTGTTCACCCGGGAGTTTTTCGCCGAGGCGAAGGCGGCGTTGACGGAGAAGGGCGTGCTCGTCGTCTCGTTGACGGCGGCCGCGAACTACGTCGGCGAGGAGGTTGGGCTGTACGTCGGTTCGGTGTATGCGACGCTGCGTTCGGTTTTTCCGGAGGTCGCCATTTTCCCCGACGACCAGGTCTGGCTTGTCGCCGGCCGCACCGCCGGTTCGGTGACCGCCGACCCGGCCGCGTTGAAGGCCAACTACGAAGCCGCGTTCGCCGGCCGCCCGCCGCTGCCGCCCGAGGTAATCGATCTGTACGTGATGCCCGACCGGATCGAACGCACGAAAACGGCGCTGGCCGGTTACCCGGCGTCGATCAACCGCGACCTGCGCCCGGTGTCGTATCTGGCGTTTCTGCGCATCTGGGACCAGTTCGCGGGCGGCCGGCTGGCCGGGTTGCTCGCTTGGTTGACCGCGGCTTCGCGCGGCCTCTGGTTGGCGCTGGCGGCGGCCCTGGCGGCCTGCTGCGTCGCCTGGCCGTTGCTCGGTCGCGCGGCGACCGGCGCGGGTCGGTATGGCCTGGTCAGCGTGGCGTCGAGCGGGTTCTGCGCGATCGGCGCCGTCATCGTCTCGTCGTTGGTTTACCAATCGCTCTTCGGGCAGATGTACCAGATGGCCGCGGTGTTGTTCGCGTCGTACATGGTCGGCCTCGCGCTCGGCGGTCAACTGGCCATGCGGTGGGGACGCGAGAAAAAACTCCCGATCGCCGGATTGCTGGCCGGCGACGCTTGGCTCGCCGCCTGTTTTCTGGCCGAACTCCTGTTTTTGCCCTGGGCCGTCGGTCGCCCGACGGCGCTGGTGCAAGCGACGCTGCTGGCGCTCGTGACCCTGACGGGCGCCGGCGCGGGCGTGGCGTTCCCGCTCGCCGCGCAGACGCTCGCCGCGCAGGGCGTCGCCGCCGGCCGGCGCGCGGGCCGGGTCGACGCGGCGGATCATTTGGCGGCAATGGTCGGTTCGTTGCTGGTCGGCGTGGTGTTGTTGCCCGTCGTCGGCGTCCAGTTGGCCTTCGCGATGATGGCCGGGCTGAAAATCGCCTCCGGCCTGGGCGGCCTTCTGAGTTTGGCGCGAAAAACGTAAGCGAATGGTTATTTTCTCGTAGTGGCCGCCACGCAGGAGTCGCGTCATGGGCGAGATCGTCAACCGCGGGATCGAAAAGTACCTGGCGACCATTCGGCCGCCGCGCGACGAAATCCTGCGCGAAATGGAACGACTGGCCGGCGCGCGCGAATTTCCCATCGTCGGGCCCGACGTCGGCCGCTTGCTGTTCAACCTGGCCCGCGCAATCGGCGCGAAACGAATCCTCGAACTCGGCTCGGGTTTCGGCTACAGCGCCTTTTGGTTCGCGCAGGCGCTGCCGCCCGACGGCGATCTGCACTGCACCGATCTGCGCCGCGAAAACCAGCGCGCCGCCGAGAATTATTTCCAGCGCGCCGGCCTGGCCAGCAAGTTGACCTTCCATGTCGGCCACGCCCTGGAAATCGCCGGCGCGTTGTCCGGGCCGTTCGACATCGTGTTCAACGACATCGACAAAGAAGAGTACCCGCGCGCGATCGCCGTCGCGCTGTCGCTGCTGCGGCCCGGCGGCTTGTTTCTCACCGACAATGCGTTGTGGGACGGCAAGGTTGCGGAACCCGGCCCGGACGAACCGACCCAAGCCGTGCTCCGCTTCAACGACGAATTGGCGCGCCATCCGGGCTTCTCGACCGTCGTCCTGCCGCTTCGCGACGGCGTGTCCGTGGCGGTCAAGCTATAATGCAGAATGTTGAATGGCGAATGGAGAAACGCGGGCCGCGTCGCCAATTCTTCCTTCGCCATTTCAGCGAAACAGCAGGCCGCCGGCAAACCGCCACGCCGGATCGGGTTTAGCCAGGAAGCCGGTGGGATTCTTTTCGTTGGTCGCCGGCCCTTTGAAGTAGTTGCCGGGTTGGAAGTAGTCGACTTCGGCCAGCCATGTCAAACGCTTGACCGGCGTGAATTCCAACCAGAAATCGACCTCCGTGCCGTAGTACCGGCCGGCGTCCTGCGCGACCGAGGCGTACGGAATCGGCGGCACGACGAGGTTGTTGGCGAACTGCGGCCGGCTGTATTGCGCCGCCAGCGCCGCCGCCTGAAGGTTGATGGCGAGCCAATCCAGGGGCGTAAACTCCGCGTAAAACTTGCCGCCGAAGAAACCGCTGCCCTGCACCGCCGGCGAGGTGAAGCCGGTCGCCGCCAGATAGGGACCGCCGTCGAAGAAAAAGCGCGTGAAGTCGAAATTCGCCTTGATGTCGAGAAAGCCCGTGTAGCGTTTCGCCTGCGGCCGCGGATCGTGGCCCGTGACGAACGCGCCGGCGGCGCCGAAGCGCCAAAAACTTCGGCCGTAACCGGCGTCGAGCATGGCGAGATAGCCCTGCACGTTGTCGATTTGCGCCTGGGAACCCCGACCGGGCGACAGGCTCCCGAAATTCATCACCGCGTTGGCGTCGACCTTCAACCCCTGTTCGTCGTAGCAAAACTCGCCGCCCGCCCAGAACAGATGGCCGTGGGACAACGACGCGGCGGTCGTCGTCGACGGGCCGGTCAGCCACGCGCCGATCGCGCTGGTCCCGCCCAACGAGATTTCCGGCGGGGCGTTGCCGGGGCCGGCCGTGATGTCGCGGAACGAAAGCGAACTGAGATAGAGCGAGCCGTGATAGTCCGGATGCTTGGGGAATTCGTAGGCCAGGGCGGCGTACACGTCCTCGATTTCGCTCGTGCCGTCGAAGTCGAGGGCGGCCGCCTCGCCGCGCAGTTTGCCGAACTCGGCGCCCCGCCACCACAGGGCGAGGCCGTCGGCGTCGGCCTGGCCCACGACCAACGCGTGCGGCGTGTCGAAATTCTGCCGGCCGATGCGCCAGCCGAGAATGCCGCCCAGATCGTGCTCGCCTTCCAGGTAATAATTTTTCAACCGCAGGACTTCGGCGTTATTGATCGTCACATTGGCCGACGGGTCGCCGAACCCCTGCTCGCGGGCCTGGCTCGGATTGACCTCGATGGTGAACCGGCTCGCGATATGCTCGGTGAAGCGGCCGGTCAGCATCAGGCGGAATTGCGTTTCCAAGACATTGAAGTAGTTTTCGTTCGTGCCGATCTGACTATTGAAGTTGCCGGTTTGCGGGGTGAGGCTGCGGCCGAAAATGCCGCTTTCGACGCGAAAATTGTCCTGTGTGACGTACAACGCCTGCAAATTCACGTCGGCGGAAAAATTGGGATACGCGGCCGCCGGGTCGTCGGCCGCCGCGGGCGCGGCCGCGAGCAGCAGCGCCCAAAGCAGCGCCGATAGCGGCGCGATCGCGAGACGTCGGCTAGTCATCTCCCCCGTTCCGTAGACCGCGCGCGGCGGGCGTCATTGCGGCGGCGCCGGGGCCGGCGGATTGGGCGCCGGCGGCGCGGCCGGTTTCTCCGGCGCGCGCGGCGCGGCGGCCGTCGGCGAACCTTCGGATTTTTCCGTGGTGCCGCCGCCGAAGTTGATTTCGATCTGCAGGAAGACGTTGTTGAAGCGCAAATCGGGCCCGCGGTATAGATTGCCGTTGTTCAGCCAGCCCTGGCCCATGAGTTCGAGATTCGCGCCGGCGGTGACGCCGGGCAGGAACATGCCGAAGCCGCCGTCAATGTCTTCCGCGAAGCGCACCGGCCAGAAATAGGAGAAACCGATTGTCGCGTAATTCACGCTGCGCTCGATCGTCGCGTTGTTCAAGACGGAAGCAGGCTGAACGCCGGGGCCCGGGGCCGGCCCGAAGCCGAGCTTGTGGACGTCGCCGTGAAAATGGAGCGTCGTTTCCGCGCCGCCGACGCCCAGGAACGGATACGCCAAACCGCCCGGCCCATTGACGACGACATAGCCGACATCCAGCTCGCCGCCGAACGAGGTCAATTTCGCGTTGACGCCGTCGCCGCCGCCCAGCGAGATTTGCGATCCCGCGCCCTGCAGGCCGAGAATCATTTTCTCCAAAATCAAGCCGCGCGCCTGGACCGCCAACGTCGGCCAGATGGTCGACAGCTTCGTAATGCCGACCGCGCCGAGATCGGAGTTCAAGCCGCTGACGTTGAAATACCGCCCGTTGGCCGCGGCGCCGACCCAACCGGCGAACTGAATCGGGTCGTCGCCCGCGAGCGCCGGCGACGCCGCCAGCGCCGCGCAAACCAAGGCCGCGCCAATCACGAACAATCGATTTTTCATGGCGCTCAGAATAGCCGGAGTCGGGCCGCCTTGCAAACGCCGCTCAGGTCAACGCGCCCGAGCCACGCCGCCGCCGAACGACACGTCGACGTTCAAAAAGAACGTGTTGAGCGGCTGCGCGCCGAGGCCGGCGATCTCGTGCCCGCCGGCGTCGCGCCAGCGGCGGTCGCCGACGTTGAACGTCGCGCCGGCGGCGATGCCGCCCAGGAACATCGCCAAGCGATCTTCCGTTTCGCCGACGGCCAGCCGCACCGGGTAGTGATACGCGAAACCGACGGCAACGACGGCGCTCGTCTGGCGGGCGGTGTTGTTCCCGTTGTACCACTTGACCAAATCCAAGCGATTGCCCGCGGGCAGGCTCAAAACGCTTTGATAACCGCCCGCGCCGACGAACGGGTAGGCCAGGCCGTAGACATTGTTGACCGCCGCGTAGCCGAACTCCGCGCTGCCGCCGGCGCAGTAGTACTTGGCGTCGAGCCGCGCGCCGCGCGCGAGGAAGAACGCCGTGTCGCCGCGCCCGTCGATCACGAAGCGTTCGCCCAGCAGCGCCGCCGCATGGACGCCGAGCAGCGGCATGTCGCTGGGCAGCGTCGCGCCCGCGGATTCCAGGTAATGGTTGACGCTCGTGACGTTGAGATAGCGGACGCCCAGCGTGAGGCCGCCGAAACCCGCAAGCTCAATGGGCCCCGCGTCTTGCGCGGCGGCTGGTAGACACGGTGCAAAGAGAGTCAGGAAAAAGACGACCGGCAAAAAGCGCATCCGCCGCCCCGGGCGGATCGCGTGCGTGCAGGGGTTCATCGGTTCAAAGTTGGACGGCATCGACCCACCTGACCTCTCGATCCAGATGCGGTTTGCGTTACGGTTTTCTGTTCGCTGATATCCGGAACCGGGCCGCTCGTCAAGCGCGTTCCAGCCGGGTGATCGCCACGGCGCCCGCTCCGGCCGGCGCGGGGATGACAAATCAAGAGGCGCGACCGGCGTGACGTCGGGCGCATCGATCAACGCGAGCGACCGGCAACATCGACAGTCTCTGAAGAACTTCTTCCAACTCCTCAGGTCGCGGTTTATTTGTAGATTCGATCAAATCCCATCGGGACCGACCCGCCGGACGCTTGTTTTTTTCTCTGCTGTTTCCTCCCGGTTTTTCGATTCGCATTTCTTCAAAAGTTACGTCAAGTTATTGAAAATAAAGCGGTTGTCGCGAAATGCGGCGGTCGTCCGCCGAATCCGCAGCGCTTGACTTCGTGCCTGCCGTACGTATACTTGAAAAGCCTACCCGCGAGGTAGGATTAGTACGTTTGCGAGGGTTTAAAGCCGATGAATCCCATTTATCTTGACCACAATGCGACCACGCCTGTCGACCCGCTGGTTTTAGAAGCAATGCTCCCATATTGGAAGGAAACGTTCGGCAACGCCAGTTCGCTGCATCTGTTCGGCCTGGCGGCGAAAAAAGGGATGGACGAAGCGCGCGCGAACGTGGCGAGCCATTTGGGCTGCGAGCCGCGCGAGGTGATCTTCACCTCGGGCGCGACCGAGGCCGACAATCACGTGCTGCTGGGCGCGTACGAGGCGACGAAGAAAAAGGGCAACCACATCGTCATCAGCGCGATCGAGCACCCGGCGATCTTGAACACGGCCGAGCGCCTCGAAAAACTGGGCGCGAGCGTGACGCGCGTGGGCGTCGACCGGCGCGGCGTCGTCGACGCCGAAGCCGTGCGCGCGGCGCTGCGCGACGACACCATCCTGGTCTCGATCATGTACGTGAACAACGAGACCGGCGCGATTCAGCCGATCCCCGAAATCGGCAAGATCGTCAAAGAGCGCGGCATTCAATTCCACACCGATGCCGTGCAGGCCGGCGGCAAACTGGGCCTGCGCGTCGACGAACTCGGCGTCGATTTCATGAGCCTGTCGGGGCACAAGATCTATGGGCCTAAGGGCGTCGGCGTGCTCTACGTCCGCCGCGGCTCGTTCATCCGGCCGCTGCTGACCGGCGGCCACCACGAATTCAACCGGCGCGCCGGCACCGAAAACGTCGCGGGCTTCGTCGGCTTCGCCACGGCGTTTGCGCTGGCGCACGAGCGGCGCGCGGCGGACGAGGCGCGCATCGCGCAAATCCGCGACGCGTTGCAGGCGCGGCTGCGGGCGCTCGTGCCGCATATCTATGTGACGGCCGGCGAGGCCCCGCGCGTCGCGAATACGCTGAACGTGCTGTTCCATTTCGTCGAAGGCGAGGGCCTGCTGATGCGGCTGTCGCTGAACCACGGCATCGCGATCAGCAGCGGCAGCGCCTGCACGTCGGGCAGTCTCGAACCGAGTCACGTCCTCGCGGCGATGGGCATTTCGAAGCAGCTCGGCAACAGCGGCGTGCGCATCTCGCTGGGCCGCGGCAACTCAATGGCCGAGGTGGAAACGATCGCCCAGGCGCTGGCCAAAGAGGTGGCGACGCTGCGCGCGATGAGCCCGCTCTACGACGCGTACGAGCGCGGCAAAATGAAAGACGAAGACCGCGTCGCCTACGAGACGTGGTCGACGGCGCAGTAAACCACGGGGACTAGCCGCAACCGAGGGTGAGATGGCGTTTCGCATATCGACAAAGGGCCGCTACGGGCTGCGGGCGCTGATCGATCTGGCCGCGCAAAACGGGGACCGCCCGATTTTGCTGGCGGATATCGCGCGCCGGCAGGGCGTCAGCAAACGCTACCTGGAGCGGCTGTTCACCCAACTGCGCAGCGGCGGCGTGATTCGCAGCGTCCGCGGGGCCGCCGGCGGCTACCTGCTGGCCCGGAACGCGGCGGAGATCCGGATCGTCGACGTGCTGGAGTTGCTCGAAGGGCCGATTCGCCCGGCCGACTGCACCGGGCGGCGCGGCGACGATTGCCGCCGGCGCGAAAAATGCGTCACCTACGAGTTGTGGCGCGACCTGGGCGAGGCGATCCGCGCCAAGCTCGCCGGCGTGACGTTGGAAGACCTGCGGCGCCGCCAGACCGTGCTCGACGAGGCGGCCGTGCAGAGCTTTGAAATTTGAGCGGGCGGGATTCCGGCGGTTGAATTCCGCGAACGTGCGCCTTATCGTTTGACGCGCTCGCAACGGGCGGAGGATTCCGATGTACAGCCAGAAAGTCATGGAGCATTTCAGCAATCCGCGGAACGTCGGGGTGATCGAGAACGCCGACGGCGTCGGCGAAGAAGGCAATCCGGTCTGCGGCGACATGATGACCTTTTACATCAAGGTCGACGACGGCGTCTTGACCGATGTGAAATACAAGACCTTCGGCTGCGGCGCGGCCATCGCCGTTTCGAGCATGATCAGCACCATGGCGATCGGCAAGACCATCGCCGATGTGCTCAAGATTTCGCGCGCCGACGTCGCCCAGGAACTCGACGGCCTGCCGTCGCAGAAAATGCACTGCTCCAATCTCGGCGCCGACGCCCTGCGCAAGGCCATCCAGGATTATTTCAGCCGCCATCCGGAACTCGCCGCAAGAGTGCCGACGCCGGAGCAGACGCGCGAAGAAGTCTACGCCGATCGCTTCGGGCCGATCCCGGCCGCGCCGCCGGTCGCCGCCGCGGGCGATCCCCACGCGACGGCCTCGCTCAAGGTTTCGACGCCGAAAAAAGTCGGCTGCGCCCCGCACGACGGCATGGCCTGCTGCCCATTCTGCGACGCCGAAATTCCGCAGGACAGCCACGTCTGCGACCCGTGCGGCAAAGAGCTCGCGCGCTGCCCGAAGTGCGGCGCGCTGATGGCCAAAGGCGCGCACGACTGCCCCGTCTGCGGCGCGGATTTGGACGCGGCGCACTGAAGGACTCTGCCGAGATATTGTTCCGAAATCGGTTGTGTTAATGACCCCTTCTTGGAACCGCGACCGCAAATTGAACGCCGGTCGCTGCAACCGCTGAATGGGAAAAGGGAAATCTCCGTGGGGAAAAACTGGATCTGTATTTTCCCCAATACCCGCCAACGTTCGGAAACATGCCGCGTTGTGGGGTCGGAGATCTGAACGGAAAAACGAATGAACCGGGAAGTAAATGCGATTGAATGTCAATATCGGAATGAGGACGCGAGGGAGGCGATCTTGCAACCCGGCGCGCGGTCGTCGTAACGATGCCAGTCTTTTTCGATTCGCGCTCCGTTCGGCACGGCGCAGCCGGCGAGCTGTAGATTTGCCTCCGTTGACGCGATGAGGTTATCCAATCGCTTTTGGGCCCGCTTGGCGGCGGCAAGGGCCCGCCGTCTGTTCGGCTCGGCCACACGAGGCAGCTTGTCGAATTTCGTCCGGATGATGACATCGAAGGAACTCATAAGTTCAGCGAACTCCGGGAGCAGCGATTCGTCGTCGCCGGCGGGCAATTCATGGCGCTTGATTTAGCCCTCCTTCACCAGCAGTTCTCGAAACGTACGGGATGAGAGTTTGTTCTTCTGAAGCTTCCCAATATATTTCTTTTTTGCTTGCAGCTCGACCACGCGGAGGAGCAGCACCTTGTTCGTAACGGTCAACTGTTGCGGCGCCCCTGCAGTTGCCAATTGGACGTCTTGAACGGCCAGGGCGATCGACTGGGAGACGCCGGCGAAGGACATATTAAGATTTGGATGCTCCGCCAATCGCGGCAGCGACAGCAACTTGTGCGGCGACCGCTTCCGCACCTCTATGATGTCGCCGTTAAAGAACTTGACGAGCAGATGTTGGCCGATTTCCACGCAGGCGATGCCCGCCTGCTCTACGCGCTCATTAGTGAACCGCACCGTCGGTTCCAAGGCCGCCTGTTCTTCCGGCGAGAGAACGTGCGCCTGCTTGACGGCCACTGTTTCCTCGATTGGGTTGTTGGTCATCCTACGCCCCCTTTCGGTTCTGATTGGCTGTCAAACAAAACGGGATTGCCTATCCGTTGTGGCATTAGAACTGCGGAAGTCACTGAAGTCAAGCGCTGGGACGGCGGCAGATCCTTTTCTGAACTGCGCGGCGCGCGGCCGGAAACCGCCGCCGCGACATTGTCGCGCCAGGCGGTCGGAATCAACGACCCAACGCCGCCGGAATCCGCGCTGCCGGCCGGGCAACCGGCGCGGGCAAAGCCGAGCTTGTCCCGAAATGGTTGCCATGTGCGATTTCTTTTTTCGCCCATCGCGGCCGCACATTGAATGCGGATCGCGGTAAATGTCGAATAGTGAAAGGGAAAGCGCCGAAGGGAAAAAAGATAGGATACGGCGTCGAAAGTTATTGACAACAGTAATTCGACGTGCGAACATCGGCCCGCATCTGAGATTTTGCGCCTGCGAGGGAAATGGAAACCGTGAAACGCGGGAGGCTTGCTCATGAAGGCATTGCTTGCGGCGCTGGCGTGCGTGCTCTTGATTGCGGGCATTCTGGCGGCAGATGATTCCTCGGACAATGACGATGCGACAGCGGGCGGCGATGGCGGCGACGACGGCGGTAATGATTCCGAAACGCTCTCCGACGACGACTCCAACATAACTGACGACGACACATCTCCGGCGACCGGCGGTTCCGGCGCCGTCGTCGCCGGCCGCATCGTTGACCCCCTGACGGGGCAAAATGTCGCTTCGGCGATGGTCGGTTTGGTCGATGTCACGGGAGCCTCGCTGACGCCGACGGTCACCGCGGACAGATACGGCTCATTCTCGCTTGCCATCCCAGACGGCTACTCAATTGATTCCATAGGCGTAATCGCCTCAGAATTCGGTTATTTTAATAGTTATATGTATGGGCTGAATACGCCGGCGATCCTGGGTAATGAGACGACTTCCGAACTAGCCGTGTACCTCTATCCCGTGGCGTTGATAGAGGAGCAATCAAATATTCTCGGAATAGATCTGTCGGACGCGCCGGCTTTCTTGGGAGGCTCAGTCATTTTCGACGTCGAGGGAGGGTTTTCCGGCGCCGTTCCGTGCACCACGCTGTCGACGAATCCGTTTGGGGACACTGCGCCGACAGAAGCGATTCTTTACATCGATGACCAATCGCTGCCCTCAACAGCCCTGAGCCAGACCGGTTCGTCCGGCGGTTTTTTCATTTTCAACTCGCCAACTGGCGCAATCACGTTGACCGCCGACAACGCCGGAGAAACAACGATGGCGCAGGCCTACGCCCACGCCAACTCGGTGACGTTGGTTCCCCTTGTTTTCACTGATGTAAATGAGCTTTATGGGTGTCCCATTCAGGGGCCCGGCGTCGTGACGGATGGAACTGACCAGCAACCTGTGGCAAATGCGACGCTGCAGCTATTGCAGGCTGGCACAGGATTGCCTTTCTCGCCGCCGATTTTAACGACCTCAGCGTCGGACGGGACGTTCACGATCACCGTCCCTTGGAGCGCAGGTTTAGCCGGTCTCGAAGTGTCCGCGACGAATTATTTTAATAGTTTCTATTGGGGCCCGCTGGGAAACAATTTCGTAACCATGGGCGGGCCTATGCTGATGCCGACGGCCGCCGTACAAGGGATCGAGGAATCCCTGGGGATTTCCCCCGATGCAACAAAGGCAATCGTAGTTGGCATGGTAGCCTATACAGACGGCGCTCAGCAACAGGGACCGCAGCCGGTCGGATGCGCCAACGTGGGCATCCTGCTCGATGATGATTCGTCGCCAGACGGCGAAGCAATCTTCTTCGACGGGCAAGGCAACCCCACGAATGCGCTTACGAACACCAATCCAGCGAACGGACAGTTTTTGTTATTAGGAGTTAATCCGGGCTCGGCCGTGACGATTCAGGCCCAGGCGGGGACGGCGACGGCGTCCACGTTCCTGCCCCAGTTGGCGGCAGACGGAATCACCTTCGTGGTGATCATGTTTTCGCCGATGACCTCGCCGGGAAATCCGACGCCGGCGAATTGCCAATCGGGAGACGACGACACCTCGCCGGCCGATGACGATTCCTCGCCCATCGACGACGACTCGGCGCCCGACGACGATGACAACGACGACAACGACAACGACAACGACACGACGGACGACGATGACGACATTTCGCCGGTCGACGACGACAGCGCGTCGGTCGACGACGACAATTCGCTGGTCGATGACGATTCCTCGCTCGTCGATGACGATACCTCGCTGGCCGACGACGACACTTCTCCGGCGGCCCCGGGGGACGATGACACGTCGCCAAGCGACGATGATACCTCGCCGCCAACGGAAATGCTCCCGATTTCCGGCAAGATTTTTGACCCGTTCACGG
>CAZHPN010000027.1:0-44747 GCA_964534375.1 uncultured bacterium
GGCTCGACCGGCAAGCCGAAGGGCGTCGTGCACACCATCGGCGGCTACATGGTGTACGTGGCGACGACCTTCAAGTACATCTTCGACTATCACGACGGCGACATGTTCTGGTGCACCGCGGACATCGGCTGGGTCACCGGCCACAGCTACATCGTGTACGGCCCGCTGTGCAATGGCGCGAAGTCGATCATGTTCGAAGGCATTCCGAACTACCCTGAGCCGAACCGCTTCTGGAAGATCGTCGAGAAGCACAAAGTCAACATCTTCTACACCGCGCCGACGGCCATCCGCGCCATCGCGAAAGAAGGCGACGACTGGGTGAAGAAGTGCGATCTGTCCAGCCTGCAGCTTTTGGGTTCGGTCGGCGAGCCGATCAATCCCGAGGCGTGGCTGTGGTACTACAACGTGATCGGCGGCGGCCGTTGCCCGATCGTCGACACTTGGTGGCAGACCGAGACCGGCGGCATCCTGATCAGCCCGCTGCCCGGCGCGACCAAAATCAAACCGGGTTCGGCGACCGTGCCGTTCTTCGGCGTGAAGCCGTCGATCGTCGGCGAAGACGGCAAACCGGTAAAGCAGGGCGAAAAGGGCTGGCTGCTGATTGAGAATGCTTGGCCGGGCCAGATGCGGACCGTGTACGGCGATCCGAACCGCTTCAAGGAAACCTACTTCGTGCAGTTCCCCGGCAAGTACACCACCGGCGACGGCGCGTTCGAAGACGAAGACGGCTACTATTGGCTGATCGGCCGCTTGGACGACGTCATCAACGTCTCCGGCCACCGCATGGGCACCGCCGAAGTCGAGAGCGCCCTCGTCTCGCACCCGAAAGTTGCGGAATCGGCCGTCGTCGGCTTCCCGCACCCGATCAAGGGCGAAGGCATCTACGCGTACGTGACGCTGAACACCGGCGTCGAGAAGAGCGACGAACTGAAGAAAGAACTCGTCGCCCACGTGCGCAAGGAAATCGGCCCGATCGCGACCCCGGACAAAATCCAGTGGGCCGATGCGCTGCCGAAGACCCGTTCCGGCAAAATCATGCGCCGCATCCTCAAGAAGATCGCGGCGAACGAAATCAACGCGCTCGGCGACACCACCACGTTGGCCGACCCCAGCGTCGTCGATTTGCTCGTGAAGAACCGCCAATAGGCGCTTCAATTCCGGCGTGAGGAAAGGGCCGTCCGCTCGGACGGCCCTTTTTTTCGCCGCGGTCGCGCTTGGCAAACGGCGCCCGATAGCGGATGCTGCGCGCGACCCGGAGCGTTTGGCGGCATGGTGAACGAAATGAGCGACACAATCCGGCGGCTCGCCGGCGCGTATTGGCGCCGGCTTTTTGCCCCTTTGCTGTTTCTGATCGTGCTGGTTTACGCCGGGCTGGAGACCCGCCTGCTCGCCTCGCGCGTCGCTTTTCCGTGGGACATTCTGACCTGTTTCGAAACCTCGTTCATGAACGCCATGCTCAAGCTCGACCGTGGGCAGAGCATTTACAGCGCGCCCGAGGAGGCCAATTCCGAGGTGTATCCGCCGGGCATCCATTACCTGATCTACGGCCTGCTGCGCCCGTTTCATCGCGAACTGGATATCCGCTATTGCCGCCTGGTCGCCGTGCTGCTTTCGCTCGCCGTCGCCGCGGCGGCCGCCGGGTTAATGATCCCCTATATGCAATCGCTTTCGCCGCCCTGGCGCGTGCCGTGGCGGTGGATTTTTTTCGCGTTCCTCGCGACGTTTTTGACGATTCACAAAAGCCTATCGTCGGACATGCCGCACCCCGACAACCTGCACGCGCTGCACGCGGTCGGCGCGCTGTTGCTCTGCTGGCTGGCGCTGGCGCGCGAGGATTTTGCGCTCGCGCTGGCGGCCATGGCCTGGGCGGGGCTCGGCATTCTCACGAAGCAGACGGCCTTGTTCTCGCCCCTCGCGGCGGCGGCGGCGCTGTTGCTGGGCCGGCGCTGGGGCGCGCGGCGCAGCCTGGCGCTGCTCGCGGTCGGCGCGGCGGTCACCGGCGCGCTGGTCGCGCTGATGAGCCGCGGCTACGGCGGCTATCACCTTTTCCGGGCGATGGCGAGTCACCGTTTTACCGATATTCCCACCTTCTTCTTCAACCCGTTCGTCCACGGCGGCGTGACCTCGCCGCTCCTGTTTCCGCCACGGTTGACGCTGCTCATCCTCGCGCCGGCGGCCATGGCGTGGCTGCTGCCCGGCCAACGCAGCCGGCTGTTTTTGCTGACGTGGTGCGCCTTCGGCGTCTTTGAGGTCGCGCCGACGCTGGCCGCGCTGGTGAAAGAAGGCGGCAACCTGAACAACCTGGGCATCGTCGATTTGTGGCTGTTCCTGCTGGTCTTTCCGGCGACGCTGCACGCCCATTATCGGTTCGGAGTCGACCGCGCCGCGCCGCCGGTCGCCGCGGCGTTGGCCGCGCCGCTGCTGCTGTTCATGACGCTCAGCCTGTATCCGCTGAAGATTCGCCCGCTGGCGGACGCACGGCAGTTTTGCGAGACGGTCGAGCAACAAATTCGCGCCGACTTGCAGGCCGGCAAACGCGTCTGGGTCCCCACCGGCGCGATGTTTCTGATCCACGCGGGCCGGACCGAGCCGCTGCAGAACCTCAGCGTCAATCTGTGGAGCGCCCAGTTGAGCGGCAACCGCGATCTGCTGATTTACCGGCGCTTGCGCGAACGGCAATTCGACGCGATCTACTACATCTTTCCCTGGAAACTGGCGCTGCGCGACACGATCAAAGAGAACTACACGTTGGCGGAACACATCATGGGGCCCGACTACGGCGACCACCGCGACCATCGGGGCATTCAACCTTACCTGACGTATGGTTGCGACGTATTCGCGCCGAAGCCGGTGGCCGTCGCGCCGTGATTCGGCGGACGACGACCAACGCAAGTTGAGCAGATCGTCGCGGAACTTCGCCCGTTATCGCTGGCGATCGGGGACCACGCCGCCGTTCGCGCGGTTCTTGGGTTCCAGCAGATTTGCTTTTTGCAGAGAATCGAACACCAAAGCGGCGATCTGCGCATATCCGAATTCGTTTGGGTGTTCAAGATCGGCGATCATCACGGGGTTTTTTATCGAACCAAGGACGCTGCCAAAACTGCCGACGCGGTGAGCGTCGATCAGCGGCAGACGCCAGCGCTCCGCCGCCTCGCGGTAGGCGTCATCGAGCCACGCAATCTGGTACCAATACGTGAGCAGCACTAAGTGGCCGCCGCGATCCGCGACAGTATGCTGCAGAAAATCGATGTCGTTCAACAGCCATTCGCGCAAGGTTTGCGCCTCCGGGCTGGCCGACGCCGGCGCAAAAGACCCCGGCTCGCGGTTCCCGTTGCGGGCGCTGTGAACGAATCGGAGGCGGTCCCACGCGTATAGCCCGAACCGACACACGCGATTCGCCGAGAGCTTCAGTTTGAGCAACTCCGATCGGTCCAACTTGGCGATGCGCTCCGGAGAAATTCGCGCATGGTGAAAGTTGTGGTGGTTGTTGGTCCCGGCGCAAAACACAACTACATCGGGCCGTTCCGGCTGCCAGCGCAACGAAAGTTCGACCCGTTCGGCGACTTCGCTGCTGTTGCAGCCGGACTGACCGAGGTTAATCACGCGATAACGAAATTCGGGTTTTTTCGCGGCCAATAGCGCGTCGAGCTGTTGCGGGTAATCCAAACGCCGCGGAGCTCCGACGCCCTCGGTGTGGCTATCGCCGGCGCAAACTATTCGCCAATCCGCCGCGTTGACGTTGCTGCCCGTCGCGAGCCACAACGGCGGCGGCCGGAAGATTTTTGCCGCTCGCAGGCCCAGCTCGAAAACGAGCAGCAAAGCCGCGATGCCGCCGAAAACGGCCGCCGCGCGTCCCCATCCTCGCCGCCGCCGAGACATCATAGACGGGACTATACTACGAAGAACAATAGTGAAATAGCGCCGGCGCGTCGCCGGCTTTCCCGACGCCGGCCGGCGGACGACGGCCATTGCCAAGCAAAATCTTTGACGGTAGATTTTTTTCCAGGCAAAAAATATTGTCATCCGTTCGAATCTTGGGCAATCGCTGTCGGCTGACGTCGAAAGGAACGGCATGCTCCCGCGCCGCAGAGTTCCGCTACGAAAAGCAGATTTCGTCGAGTGGTCGCGCGCGCTGCTCGGGCCCGGCGCGGCGCCCGGCGCCGACGTGCGCCGTTTCGAAGAGGCGTTCGCGCGTTACCTGGGGTGTCCGGCCGCGCTCGCCACGGCCAGCGGCCGCGAGGCCATCGCCGTGGCGTTGCAGGCCGCCGGTTTTGACCGCGGCGCGGAGATCATCGTGCCGGCCTACACGCTGGGCGAATTGCTGCCGGGGCTCCAGGGGCTCGGCCTGACCCCGGTTCCGGCCGATATCGAAGAAGACACGTTCAATATGAGCGTCGCCGCGGCGGCGGCCCGGATCGGCCCGGCCACGCGGTTCATTCTCGCCACGCATCTGCTCGGCGCGCCGTGCGACATTTCGGCGCTGGGCGAACTGGCGCGCGACAAAAATATCGTCGTCATCGAAGACTGTGCGCACGCGCTCGGCGCCGCGGTGCAGGGCCGCAAGGTCGGCACGTTCGGCGACGCCGCGATTTTCAGTTTCGAGCCCAACAAAGCCGTGCCGACCTACGGCGGCGGCATGCTGGCGATCAACAAGCCGGAGTGGATCGGGCGGGCGACGGAGATTCTCGCCGATCGGCGCCGCGTCGCCGGCCCCGCGTTGCGCCGCGCGTTTTCCGTGTGGCTGGAAGAACTCGTGATCCGCAGCCCGTTCTACGGCTGGCTCGCACGGCTGCTGTTTTCGGGGCCGCTGGCCGGGCGTTTCGAAAAATTCTACCGCGGCTCGCACACACGCGCGCGCCGGCCGAGCGTGGCGTATTCCGACTTTCAGGCGCGGCTCGGGCTGCAACGCCTAGCCGAACTGGACGCGCGCAACGAATTTCTCAACGCCCGCTGGAACGCTTTGGCGGCGGCGCTGCCGCCCGCGTTCGTTCCGCAGAAACGCGACGCCGCCGGCGCGCCGAGTTTTTACAACTTCGTCGTGCGCAGTGCGGTCGCGCCGGACCGACTGCGCGGCGCGGCGATCCGCCGCGGCGTCGACGTCGGCGTCGGCAGTCAGGTCGAGGACGATTGCGCCGCGCTGCTGGGCGATGCGGGCTGCCCCGTCGCCGCGCGCACGTTCCGGCAGGCCGTGCTGTTGCCGCTGTATCAGTCGATGAGCGAAAAAGAGGTTGCGCAATTGGCGGCGGTCATGAAGAATCTGGCGCAGGAGGGCGCCGCCGAGTCATGACCGATACGTTTCCCACCGTGCTGGTCCGCGCGCCCTACGATCCGCAGTTCGCCACGACCCATCCGCGGCACTTGTCGCCGCCGCTCGATTTGAAATATGTGCAAGCCGCCGGACAGCGCCGCGACGGGCGGCCGGCGCCGTTGATCGACGGCTGGCTCAACGAAGCGCCGCTCGCGCAGTGGGTCGACCGCGTGCGGGCGCACGACGCCAAGGCCGCCGTGATCAAGGGCGCCACGCCCAGCCTGAACGCTGCGGCGACGCTCGCCCGGGCGCTGAAGGAACGCGGCGTCTTCACGGTCGGCGTCGGCCAGCAGGTCAGCCATGTGCGGAGTCTGCCCGATCCGGCGTGGCAGGCGGCGTTCGACGCGCCGCTGCTGGGCGACCCGGAGGTCGCGGCGCCGGAGTTGCTGGCGCGGCTCGCGGCCGGCGAACCCGCCGCGGCGCTCGCCGCCGAATTTCGCGGCCGGTTTCAGGCGGGCGAGACGTTCGTGGTGGCCGATCCGGACGCCTTGCCGTGGCCGCAATTCAGCCCGGAGGAACTGCGGGCGTATCCGTTTCCGTTTCCGCTGGGCGCGGGCGCGGTTCGCCGGTGGGGTTACGCGCTCAGTTCGTGGGGTTGCCCGTGCCATTGCCGGCACTGTTCGGCGGTGGTCCGCAAGACTGCGGCCGGTTCGCTGATCAAACGCCATCCGGCGCGCTTCATCGACGAGGTGTCCGCGCTGGTCGCCGCCGGGGCCCAGGCGGTTTTTTTCGAGGACGACGGCCTGCTGTTCGACCGGCGGCACTTTTTCGACGTCTGCGCGGAAATCCAGCGCCGGCGGCTGAAATTTCTCTGGATCGCCAACGCCCGCCCGCCGGAACTCGACGAGGAAACGATCGCTCAGGCCGCCGCGGCCGGCGCGAAATTGTTCAAGATCGGCGTCGAATCTGGGTCGCCGCGGGTCATCGAGGCGCTCGGCAAACATCCGAGCGGCGAAGACTGGATCGCGCGCGCCCGCCGCGCCTTTCCGCTCATCCGCCGCCGCGGCATTCGCACCGTGGCGATGTTCATGGTCGGCAATCCGGACGAAACCGCCGACGAAATCGAGCGCTCGATTGCGCTCGCGCGCGAACTGGCGCCCGATTACCTGCAAGTCCAGATCTTCAGCGCCTATCCCGATGTGCGGATGTTCCCCGAAATCGCCGCCGGCGCGCGCCGCCCCGCCGATCTGGCGCACGTCTTCCACTACGCCGCCCCGGCGACAAGCCCCAGCCGCATTCCGGCGGCCGACTTGCCGGCGACGCAGGCGCGTTTTTACCGGCGCTTCTATCTGCGCGGCCGGTATGTGCTGAGCCACTTCCACCGCTTTTGGACTTCGTACCTGACCTCGTTCACCACTCTCGAAAAAGGGTGGAACCTGTTCATGTGGCTCCTGGCGCCCGCCGCGCCGCGGGACCGGTAAGGCGAGCGGCGCGATGCAACGCGCCTTGGCCGCTCTCGCCGCTTGCCGCATCCGCGGCGCCGCGCCCGCCCTGGTCGTCGCGCTGATCGGCCTGCTGCTCGCCGGTTTCTTTCTTGTTCACTGCCTCGACCTGCGCTTGTACAACGTCGACGCCGACACGCAATTGGCGCGGGCCGTCGACGCGGTGGACCACGGCCACTTTTCGCCGGTCAACAATTTGATCGTCGCCGGCGTGAACCTCGGGCCGCTCGGCTACCTGCTGTCGGCGGTTCCGCTGCTCTTCTCGCGCAGCCTGTACGGCCAATACTATTTTCTTTCGCTGTTGATGCTGCTCGCGGCGCCGGTGATGTTTTTCGCTGCGCGGACGATTGCGCCGCAGGGGATTTTCGCCGCCGCCGCGACGTTCTTCTACCTATTCCTGTCGCTCTACGCCTACACGCCGCTCGTACCGGAACATACCTATTATCTGCCGCTCGGCCTCGCGGTCTATTTTTTCCTGCTCGCCAAGGCGCTGGCGCGCGGGGCCGATTGGGCGGCGCTGGCCGCCTGGGTCGTCGCCGGCCTCTGCATGCACTTGCACATGGCGGCGTTCACGCTGCTGCCGGCGTCGCTCATCGCCTTGTGGCCAGCGGGCAAGAATTGGCGGCGCACGGCCGGCTATCACGCGCTGGGCCTGGGCCTGGCGCTGGCGTTGAACTGGCAGGTTATCTTTCAGACCTGGCGGCTGGCGCGGCACGGAGCGCTCGCCGCCACGGTCGTCGCCAACCCGCAGGTGGGCGGCGTGCCCGGATTTTTCGCGGCGCACGTCGCGGCTTTCATGCACGCGGCGGCCGTCCTGTTCGGCGACGTCGTCGCCGGGGCAATGTTGCTGGCGGCGGTTTTCGGCGTCGTGACGGTCGTCCGCAACAAGAAGCTGCGGTGGCTGAGCGCGACGTGCCTGTTCATCATGGGCGGCGATCTTGTGATATTCGCGGTGTTGTCGGCGTTCAAGGCGCCGGGCCAGGGTCTGTCGATGTGGTATTGCTACCCGGCGATTCTGCACGTCTCGATTCTCTGCGGCCTGGCGCTCGATTGGCTCTGGCAGGCGACCGCGGAAATCAACACGCCCGGCCGCATCTGCCGCGACATCGTCGTCACGGTCCTGATCGGCGGCTTCCTCTCGTTCGCCGTCGCCGACCAGATGCGCAATCGCCTCGAGGTGTGCGAAAAACGGCCACCGGACAACATCTGGCTGCGCGACCAGCTTCGGGTCGCCGAGGCGTTTTACGGGTATGCGCAGGAACACGACCTGCGCGACATTTCGATGCGCATGACCGTCGTCGGCCGCGCGCCCGATATCCGCACCGGCTTTTCGCTGGCGACGGTCATCCGTCACCTGCACCCGGACGCGGCGCGGCGCTTCTCACCAGCGCCTCGCGACGAGTACGCGTTCAAGATCATGTCGAAGGAAATCTACGGTTTGCGCGACGCGGCGACGGCCGACGAACAACTTGTGTCCGACCTGCGCGTGCAGACGAGCCGTTGCGGCTGCGAATTGGAACGGGCGGTGCGGCGTCCCCTGCAATAATGCCGGTCAGTCGGTTTTCTTCCCGACGACGGCGCGGTCGGCGCCGGGGCCGAAGCCGACGATGACGTAGGTGCCGCTGCGCGCGTCGGTCTTCAGCCGGATCAGGCCGTTTTTCTCGGCGTCTTCCAGCAATTCGGAAAACGTGCGGAAGCCGTGGTAGGCCTCGCTGAACGACGGGCGTTTGCGCTTCATGGTGTCTTTCACCATGCTGCTCCAGAGGATCTCTTTGTTCTCGCGGACCAGCGCGGTGATCGAATCCAGCAGCAACTCGAACGCCTCGCGTTTCTTCTTCGGCAGCCGCTTGTCGACCTCGTCGGGTTTGCTCTCGGCGGTCATCAGGTCTTCGTAATAGATGAACTCGTCGCAATTGTCGGCCAGCAGTTGCGACGTCGAATCCTTGATGCCGACGCCGATCACGCGTTTGCCGTTTTCCTTGAGCTTCGAGACCAGCGGCGAAAAATCGCTGTCGCCCGACACGACGACGAAGGTGTCGATGTGGTTCTTGGAATAGCAGAGGTCCATCGCATCGACGACCAGGCGGATGTCGGCGCTGTTTTTTCCCGTGAGCGCGCGTTTCGGAATCTCGATGAGCGCGATCGCCGCCTCGTGCAGTTGCTGCTTGAAATCGTTGTAACGATGCCAGTCGGCATAGGCGGTCTTGGCGACGATCTTGCCCTTTTCCACCAGCCGCGTCAGCACTTTCTGAATGTCGAACCGGTCTTTCTTGCCGGTGAAGCCCAGCGCGAGATTCTCAAAATCGATAAAGACCGCGAGATTGCTTTCGTTGTCGGCCATGGGCCCGCCTTCCTACGGAAATTGCGGCTATTATACATGTCGCGTTCGCCCGGGCAATGCAGGCGTCGGACGCTGGGACGTATGGGCCTTATAGAACGTACGGGACCTATGCCCTGCCCGATTGCGCCGCGCCCGAAACCGTTGGCGCCGCGCCGCGGTTTGCCGTAAGATACGCGGTGGTCGGCGAAAGGAGGGCGGTGTGGCCGATGAAAAAACGACGCGCGAGAGCAATTTCCTAAATACGCCGGTCGGCGCCGCCATCCTACGACACCGCCGATCCCTCATCGCGCTCAGCCAACTCACGCTCGTCGTCGTTTCCTACGTCCTGTCCTTCGAGTTGCGCTTCGATTTCGATCTGCAAAGCAACAACGGGGCGCCGTTCTACGCGCTGCTCAAGACGCTGCCGTTGATTCTCGTGGTGCGTGCGCTGGCCTTCGCCATCTGGGATCTCTATCGCGGCTGGTGGCGCTACGTCGGCATGGACGAGCTGCTCGACATCATCAAGGCCGTCGTCGTCAGTTCGCTCGTGTTCATCATGCTGGTGATGTTCGTCTTCCGCACCGACTACTACCCGCGGTCGGTCTTCCTCATCGACACCTTCATCTGCATTTCGCTGGTCGGCGGCATCCGCTTTTTGCTGCGGGCGGTGCGCGAATATTCGAAACTGCCGCCGCGCGGCTCGCTCAAGAGCGTGCTGATCCTCGGCGCCAGCGAGATCGGCGTGCAGATTCTCAACGAAATCCGCAACAACCCGCACTTGCACATGCAGGTGCTCGGGTTCATCGACGAATACTCCCTGAAAAAGGGCTTCAAGGTCCGCGGCGTGCCCGTCCTCGGCGGCGTCGACGACCTCGGCCAGATTCTCCAGCGCTACAGCATCGATGAAATCGTCATCGCCTCGCGCTACCCGCGGCCGCGCGACCTGCGGGCGCTGGTCGAGCGCTTTCGCGACCAGGGCGTCCGCTTCCGGATTGTGCCGGCCGTGCGCGAGATCCTCGGCGGCGAGGTCTCGATCAAACGGCTGCGCGACGTCGAGGTCGAGGACTTGCTCGGCCGCGAAGCCGTGAAGCTGGACACCGAGCGCATCCGCCGCACGTTCGCCGGCCGGCGCGTGCTGATCACCGGCGCGGGCGGCAGCATCGGCAGCGAATTGGCGCGGCAGATCGCGTCGCAATTCCCCGCGCGGCTGATCCTGCTCGAACGCAACGAAAACAACCTGTTCTACATCCATTGGGAGTTGTCGCGCCGCTGGCAGACCGTGCCGATTCTGGCCGTGATCGGCGACGCCGGCGACCCCGTGCTCGTCGACAACCTGATGGCCGCCGAGAAGCCGGACATCATCCTGCACGCCGCCGCTTACAAACACGTGCCGCTGATGGAGTTCAACGCCGTCGCCGCCGCGCTGAACAACGTGCGGGCGACGAAGATCCTCGCCGAAACGGCCGCCGCGCGGGGCGTCGAGAAATTCGTCTTCATTTCCACCGACAAGGCCGTGCGGCCGCGGAACATCATGGGCCGGTCGAAACGCCTGGCCGAATGGCTCGTGATCGACCTGGCCCGCCGCTCGCCGCGCACGCGCTTTCTGGCGGTGCGGTTCGGCAACGTGCTGGCGAGCGAAGGCAGCGTGATTCCGCTGTTTCGTCGGCAGATCGCCGAGGGCGGCCCGGTGACAGTGACCCACCCGGAAATGACGCGCTACTTTATGACCATCCCCGAGGCGGTGCAGTTGGTGATGCAAACCGCGGCGATGGGCGAAGGCGGCGAAATCTTCGTCCTGGAAATGGGCGAGCCGGTGCGCATTGTCGACTTGGCCCGCAACTTGATCCGCCTTTCCGGTTTCGAGCCGGATCGCGACATCGAAGTCAAGTTCATCGGCTTGCGGCCCGGCGAGAAGATGGAGGAGGAGTTGTGGGACGAGGAGGAGGGCATCGGCCCGACGGCCCACGACGCGATCCGGGTAGTGCGCAAAGTGCGTTCGATACCCGTGGATTTCGAACACGGGGTGCAGGAATTGGTGGCGCTGGCGGAGAAGGGGGAGGAAACGGCCGTGCGGGAATGCCTGACCCGTCTGACCGATCTGGAATCCACCGTGCCCATGAAAGAAACGGTTGACGGACGCCGGTCACCCGTGCCAGGATGAATCGACATCGCAGGCCGCACCACGGAGCCCCTATGAGGAGCCTTGTTCTAGTTATTGTTATCTTCCTGCTCTTGCTGCCCGCGGCGTTCGCCGTGGCGCAGGAGAGTCAGGATCTCGAGAAAGCCCCATCCGACGTGGCCCAGGGCCAGGTCGCGGAGCCGAAACCCAAAATCAACAACCTGCCGTTCAACATGTACGGATTGTCCGGATTGATGGTGACGACCGCCACGCGCACCTTGCGCCCGGGGTCGTTCGAGGTCGGTTTGGCCGGCTCGTGGGAACAAAGCACGCGTCCGGTTTATTACGACCGGGAAGTGGATTTTCTCGCGGCGGTCGGCATCCCCGGCGGATTGGAATTCGGTCTGAAGGCGCCGTACGTCATGACCGATCTCAAGTACGCGCTCGTCCGCAACTTCTACACCAACAAGGTGACCCCGACGTACTTGCAATCGGCCGCCAGCGGCCTCGGCTCGATCGAAGGCATGCTGAAATGGGGCTTCGTGCAGCAGCACCAGTTCCTGCCGGCGTTCGCGGTCGGCGTCGGCTTCATCGCGCCGGGCAGCGACTACCAACAGGGCATCAGCCAAGTCAAAGTTTACGGCGCCAAGATCACCTTCGCGATGGGCCTTGAGTTGAACGACTTGGCCTTCACCGACTACGCCTTCGCCATCCTCGCCGACGGCACGCTCGTGCTGCGCGATGTGGACGTGGACAGACACGCCTACGAAGAGAAACACGGCCTGGTGCACGGCGGCCTGATCTTCCCGCTGCATCCGCGCAATTTCCTGGAGTTGTTGATCGAATACGAAGGCCAGTTGCTGGCCGGCACAACCAATGACAAAGACATCAACTCGATCGTGGCCACGTTGCGGTTCGTCACCAACCACTTCAACGTGACGGCCGGCGCGCGGTACAACTTCAAACAGGACCCCGCGTTCGACAACAGCATCACCTACATTGCGAATTTTTCGTACACCTACTTCTAGGGAACGATCGATTAACTAGAAGAAAGGCCGCGCAACGCGCGGCCTTTTTTGTTGCCTTTGCCGCCGGCCGGGATCACGCCTTGCCGGCGCTGCCCAGCACGTTGATGTTCTTGTGCTTGATCAGCTTGATCAACTCGTCGCGCGCGGGACCGAGATACTTGCGCGGGTCGAACTCGGTCGGGTTCTTGCCGAGCACTTCCCGCACCTTGGCCGTCATCGCCAGCCGGCCGTCGGAGTCGATGTTGATCTTGCAGACCGCCGACTTGGCCGCGCGGCGCAGTTGATCCTCGGGCACGCCGACCGCGTTTTCGAGTTTGCCGCCGTATTGGTTGATCAGCGCCACGTATTCCTGCACGACGCTGCTGGCCCCGTGCAGCACGATCGGGAAGCCCGGAATGCGCCGCTCGACTTCGGCCAGGATGTCGAAGCGCAACGGCGGTACTGACTCGCCCGGCTTCACCTTGAATTTGTATGCGCCGTGGCTGGTGCCGATCGAAATCGCCAGCGAGTCGACGCCGGTGGCTTTGACGAATTCCTCGACCTGCTCCGGGTCGGTGTAGTTCGACTTCTCGTGCTTCACCTCGTCTTCGATGCCCGCCAGCACGCCCAGTTCGCCTTCCACGGTCACGTACTGCGCGTGGGCGTACTCGACGACCTTGCGCGTCAACGCGACGTTGTCGGCGAACGTGTGGGCCGAGCCGTCGATCATCACCGAGGAAAAGCCGGTCTCGATGCAACTCTTGCACAGCTCGAACGTATCGCCGTGGTCGAGGTGCAGGACGATCGGAATGTTGCTGCCCATGTCGCAGGCCATCCGCACCGCCCCCTGCGCCAGGTAGCGCAGCAGCGTCTGGTTGGCGTACTTCCGCGCCCCGCTGCTGACCTGCACGATGACCGGCGAGCGGGTCTCGACGCAGCCGATGACGATCGCCTGCAATTGCTCCAGGTTGTTGAAGTTGTATGCCGGAATGGCGTAGCCGCCGGCCATCGCCTTCGCGAAGATCTCGCGGCTGTTGACCAGCCCCAGTTCTCTGTAAGAAACCACGGACGCGTCTCCTTCGCTTCGTTATTGCGCGGCCGACTGTGCCGCCGATCGACCTTTTTGTCAAAGGCGCGCGCTGCATAGTGGTCGGTTGGCGGGATTCGGGGTTCGGGATTCGGGGTTCGGGACTCGGGAGTCGGGATTTCGGACTCGGGACTCGGGACTCGGGACTCGGGATTCGGGATTCGGGACCGGGGACTGGGGATTGGGGTTCGGAAACGGATGGCTGATCACCGGCCACTGGCCACTGGCCACGGCTTCCGGGATTCGGGATTCGGGATTCGGAGTTCGGCGTTCGGGGCTCGGGGCTCGGGCCGCCGGCTACCGGCAACTGGCTGCCGGCAGATGACGCCTGTTCGCTGTTCACTGTTCACTGTTCGCGGTCCGCGTCCAGCCTTGTCAGGCCCGCCTCTTTCGCGAGGGCGACGGCCTGGTCGATTTCGACCATTGTCGGCCGGCGCGAGAGCTGGTCGAACTGGTAAGCGTGAAAGCAGGGGCGGTATTGGCCCATGATGTTGACGTAGGTGCGCGGGCTGATTTCGGCGGCGAGGAAGTTCATGACCTCGGCCGTGCCGGCGAGGCCGAACGGCAGCACCAGGTGCCGCACGAGCAGGCCGCGACGCGCAATGCCGCGCGCGTCGATTTCCAGATCGCCGACCTGGCGGTGCATTTCCTTCAACGCCGCGCGGGCGACCTGCGGGTAATCCGGCGCCTGGGCGAAGCGGTCGGCGACGCCGGCGTCGTTGAATTTGACGTCGGGCATGTAGATGTCGGCCACGCCGTCGAACAAGGCGAGCGTTTCGGCCGAGTCATAGCCGCCGGTGTTGTAGACCACGGGCAGGTTGAAGCCGTTTTCCAGCGCCAGCGCCAGCGCGCTGAGAATCTGCGGCGCGACGTGCGACGGCGTCACCAGGTTGAGGTTGTGGCAGCCATATTTGGCCAGGGCCAGGAACATGTTCGCCAGTTCCTCGTCGCGCACCGCGCGGCCCTTCATGCCGTGGCTGATGTCTTCGTTCTGGCAGAACACGCAACCGAGATTGCAGCCCGCGAAAAAGAGCGCGCCCGAGCCTTCGCGCCCGACCAACGGCCGTTCCTCGCCGAAGTGCGGGCCGAAGCTCGACACCAGCGAGTAACGCCCCGTGCGGCAGTAGCCTTCCTTGTTCGCCAGGCGATTGGCCCGGCAGTCGCGCGGGCACATATCGCAGGCCTCAAGACGTTCCAACGCCAAGGCGGCGCGTTTCTTCATTTCGTCAAGGTTTAGCGTCGGCATCGGCGTTTTCCTTCGGCGGCTGCATGACAGGATACCGCAGCGGGCGACGGGTCGCCAGGGGTTGGGGACGGGGAGCGGGACTCGGGATTCGGGATTCGGGATTCGGGATGAGCGAGGCGGGCGCCGGCAATCCGCAATCCGCAATCCGCAATCAAAAATCGTTTTCTTCGGCCCGGCTGGCCGCAAATGCTGGAGCACCGCCAAGTTTTCTTCTGGTGGCCGGTTGCCAAGCTTTTTGCCCGGCTGCTAGTATCGTCGGGAATTTCCCGGAAGGAGGTCGGCCCGTGCGCTGGCGGCACGCGATGATTGCCCTGTGTCTGTTCGTGACGGCGGGCGCCGCGGCGGCGGCCGAGAACGGCGTCGAGGTCTGGCGGGCGCCCGACGGCGCGACGTTGTGGCGGTATCGCGAGGCCGGCGTCGTGCGCTGGGAAATCGCCGATGTAGACGGCGACGGCCGGCCGGACATCGCCATCTTTCGCTGCGGCGAAAGGTACACGCGCGTCGAGATCGACACGACCGGCGGCCCGGCGTCGGACCGCATCTACTTGTTCAATCCGGATGGCACAAGCGTCGGTTATCTCGACGAACACGGCGACGGCGTGCTCGAAAAGCCGGCCGGCGCGAAGAACGAACGCGAGCAAAAACTGCACGAGGTCGGCCGCGGCGGGCAGATTTTCAAGAAAGCGCTCGACCTGCGCTATCGCGCCGACGCCGGGCTGTTGACGGCGGTGGATGCGCCGGCCCCGACCGCTTGGCCGCCGTTTGCGCGCCCCACCGGCGTCGAGGTTCCGCTCAACGTGCGGCTGACGCTGATTCCCGGCGGCCCGACCAAGATGCTGGAGCGGCAGGACAATCCGGGCGACATGGCCTCGTTCGACCTGAAGGCGCGCGTCGGCGAAGGGAAGACGTTCTCCGGCTTGAACGTGCACGTGCGGCCCGACGTTGCCGACGAGCGCCGGACCATCCCCGGGAAGTTGTCGGTCGATCTGTATCCGGTCTGGACGTTGGAGCCGATGGCCGAGGGCCCAAGCGAGAAGGTCATGGTGCTGCAGCTCACGGGCCACTTGACCGCGCCGGGCGTCTACGACGAACTGTTCTTTTTCACCGCGCCGCTGACCGGCAATCGCCCGGCGACGCTCAACGTGCCGATGCACGACCGCGCCGGAAGGCAGACGTCGTCGATGTTGATCGAGGTGCGCCGAGAGGAATCTTAAACACAGAGGCCACAGAGAGAAGACACAGAGGACACAGAGAATTTAGGAACCAAACTGCCGTCGTGGAGACTGTCGACAAATTACGTTTTCGCCCGCCGACCACCGATAGCTGAGAACTTAGAGTTTTTTGGGGGAGCGCGAACCGGAATGTTGAATGTTGAATGTTGAATGGAGAATTTCGGGCGGCGCCGGATGCGCTTAAGTTAGCGCGTATGGGGACGAGCCTGTTGTTGGCGGCCCGAATCCCGAGTCCCGAATCCCGAGTCCCGCGTCCCGATTACAGCCCGCCCTCACACCCCGCGCAGCACGACTTCCTTGACAAACGGTTCGGCGCGGAGCGCCAGGGCGCGGATTTTTTCCGGCGCGAGCGGCCGGCGGCGGCCGAATTCGGGGTCGAGCACACCGTGGCCTTGATATTGTTGAAAGGCCCAGCGGCGCGCGCCCTGAATCAACCGGCCCATCTCGTCGATCGCCGCCTCGTCGACGAGTCCGGGCGCGACGGTCGTGCGGAATTCGTAGTCGACGCCGCTCTCGCGAATCAAGCGGATCGACTCCTCGAGATGATTGACGTTGACCAGCCGGTTGGCCGCCTCGCTGTAGCGCGACAGCGAGGTTTTCAAATCCATCGCCACGTACGCGGCGGCCTTTCGCTCCAGAACCTGGCGCAGCCGATCGGGATGGTGTCCGTTGGTGTCGAGCTTGACCGGGACGCCGGTTTCGTCACCGAGGCGAACCAGAAAGTCCGGGGTATCCGGTTGCAGCAGCGGCTCCCCGCCGGTGACCACGACGCCGTCGATCAGTTTGCGGCGCTCGTAAAGGCGCGCCAACGTTTCGTCCGCCGTGAACGACGGGGCGTCCGCGGGCGGATTGACCAGGTCGGGATTTTGGCAAAACGGACACCGGAAATCGCAGTGCGCCAAGAAAATCACCGAGGCGATGCGGCCCGGAAAGTCGATCAGCGACAGGCCCTGAATGCCGGCGATGTGCAAGGCACGTCCTTTGCGGCCGACTCGCGGCGTCGCGAGCGACCCTGCGGCTCCTTCGGACATGGCGCGGCCTAAAGGCCCGGCGGGACCGCCGCGAGCGAGGCGAGCGTCGCGGTCGCGGCAGCCGTGGTGGTCGCCGTCGCGGCGGGGAAGAGCTTGCCTGCGAGCTTGAACGGCACGCGATCCGCGTATTCTGCCTGCTTACCCTTGTTCCACTGTTGCACGGGCCGGTAGTAGCCGACCACGCGGCTGTAGACTTCGGTTTTGTGCTTGCAACTCATCGTCTGTCTCCCCTCTCTCCAACCATTCGTTGCCGTCGTTGCCGTCGTTGCCGTGAATACGCCCCCCCGAGCGCGGCGAACCGCGGAACCCCCGCATTCACATCCGTTCGCTTCCTGCTATCCGGCAGGCAGATCCAAGGCCCTTCAGTAAGGGCATTCGAAGTGCTCGCCGGGAATATACCCGTGTTCCGGACAAATCGTAAACGTCGGCGTGATCGAATAGTACGGCAGATGGTAGTTCTCGGCGATGCGCCGCACCAGCTTCTTCACCGCCTCGATGTCGTCGATCTTCTCGCCGATAAATCCGTGCAACACCGTACCGCCGGTGTACAGCGTCTGCAAGGCGTCCTGGTGCTCCAGCGCCTCGAATAGGTCGTCCGTAAAGTTGACCGGCAGACCCGTGCTGTTGGTGTAGTACGGTTCTTCTTTTCCCTGGTGGAAGATGTCCGGGTGACGTTCTTTATCGATTTTCGCCAGGCGATAGGTCGTGCCTTCGCCGGGCGTCGCTTCGAGATTGAACAGCGTCGCGCCGCCGGTTTCCGCCTGGAAGCGCAACAGGTTGTCGTTCATGCGCTTCAAAGTGCGGATCGCCAGATCCTTGGCCGCCGGGTCCGTGATGTCCTTGCCCAGGAAATTGACCAGGGCCTCGTTCATGCCGATCAGGCCGATGGTCGAGAAATGGTTCGACCAATACGAATTCAGGCGTTCCTTCACTCCGGTCAGGTAGTGGCGCGTGTACGGGTAGAGCCGGTCTTCCGTGAAGCGCTCCAGCACCTTGCGCTTGGTCTCCAGGCTATCGCGCGCCTTCTCCATCAAATAGTCGATGCGGCCGAACCACTCGCTTTCGCTGTCGGCGATGTAGCCGACGCGCGGCAGATTGAGCGTGACGACGCCGATCGAGCCGGTCTGCGGGTGCGCGCCGAACAGGCCGCCGCCGCGCATGTGCAGCAGGCGTTCGTCGAGCCGGAGGCGGCAGCACATCGACCGCGCGTCTTCCGGCTTCATTTCGGAGTTGACGAAATTGGCGAAGTACGGGATGCCGTAGCGGCCGGTCATGCGCCACAAGGCGTCGAGGTTGGCGTTGTCCCAGTTGAACGTCTTGTGGATGTTGTAGGTCGGGATTGGGAAGGTGAAGATGCGGCCCTTGGAGTCGCCGGCCATCATCACTTCGCAGAAGGCGCGATTGATCATGTCCATTTCGCGCTGAAAAGCGCCGTACTTGTCGTTCGTGAGCACGCCGCCGAAGACCACGGCCTCGTCCTTCATGTTCTCCGGGCAGACCAGGTCGAAAGTCAGGTTGGTGAACGGCGTCTGGAAACCGACGCGCGTCGGCACGTTCAGATTGAAAACGAATTCCTGCATGCACTGGCGGACCTGTTTGTAATCCAGGTCGTCGTAGTGCACGTACGGCGCGAGCAAGGTGTCGAAATTGGCGAAGGCCTGCGCGCCGGCGCTTTCGCCCTGCAGCGTGTAGAAGAAATTGACGACCTGGCCGAACGCCGTGCGCAGGTGGCGCGGCGGCGCTGATTCGACCTTGCCGTAGACGCCGCCGAAGCCGCGGGTCAGGAGGTCTTGCAGATCCCAGCCGCAGCAATAGGCGGAAATCTGCCCGAGGTCGTGGATGTGGAAATCGCCGCCGTTGTGCAGTTCGCCGACTTCCTTGCTATAGATTTTTTGCAGCCAGTACGCTTGGCTGATCGTGGCGCTGATGTGGTTGTTGAGACCCTGCAGCGAAAAGCTCATATTCGAGTTTTCGTTAATGCGCCAGTCGTTCTTTTCGAGATAGGCGTCGATCATCTTCACCGCGTCTTCGATCAACTTGTGCGCATCGCGCATCTGCGCGTGCTCGTTGCGGTAGATGATGTAGCGCTTGGCGATGTCCGGCAGGTTGTTGTGGACCAGCCGATTTTCGACGAGGTCCTGCACGTTCTCGACGGTCGGCGGGCGGCCGTCTTTGTAGAGCGCCTCGAGCACGCCGACGACCTCGTCGGCGATGCGCTCGGCCGTCGCGCGATCGTGGCTGCCCGCGGCCTCGAAGGCTTTGTAAATCGCGTTGGCGATCTTCTGTCGATCGAAAGGAACCACGCGATTGTTGCGTTTAATGATGGACCGAATCATCTAGGAGCCCTCCCGAGCTCGCTAAAACACAAACCTAACAAGAGTCGGCGGAGAATCGCGTTTGCGGTGAGTGCCTGGTTCGTGTTGGGACGATGCCAATCTCGAACTGCTCTTCTTTTCATTCCGTCACGTCCACCCGCTCGGAGCCACCTTCTTCGTTCGACAAAATCGAATCTCCAGGACTCTAACACGTCACTTGAAGATTCATCGTCCAGGGCTTTGAAAACAAAGCACAATCAATTTGTCGAAAGAGTGACCCAGGCAGGTAAGGAATATAGATTATCGGCGTCGGAACTGTCAACGAGAAAATCTACATCTAGTGCACTTTTTTTTGCGCCCCCCAACGTATGGGCGTTTGGAGAACAAGTCTCAACCGTTCGAAAACCAGCATGTTTCTGTTGTGTTAGATCGAAAAAACGGCCGGCAGAAACGCCGTGCACGATTGTACCGTTCAAAGTTGGATGAAAAAACCGCGCCCGCGACGCCGGTGGCGGACCGTCTTGGCTTCGCTGGAAGCCGCGGCGCGCCTGCTCCCGCGCCCGGACCGACCGACCGATCGCCGCACTTTTTGAATTTCTTGGAGAATCGGGCCTCGCGTGGCGCCGAATCGCGCGTCGCAGCCGGCCAATGGTCGGCGGCGGCGGCAAATATCACAATTGCGCGAAACTCTCCGGCGGCAGCGGCGGCCGGCCGCCGCGAAATATCATCAATCGGCCGCCTGCGGGAACCATGGGAAGTCTGGGAGGCCTGGGAACACTGGGGAATATGGGCGCTATCGGATCTATGGAATCTATGCGACCTATATAGGACGTATAAGCCCTATAAGCCCTCTAGGTTATATTCTCGCGACGCACGCATGGATATTTCGCTTGCGGATTGCCGAGCCCGAGCCCCGAATCCCGAATCCCGAACCCCGCTTGTCGCCCGGCCCTACACCTTCCGGAAATCCGCGATCGCCGAAAATAGGTTCGTCACCGAGGCCGCCAGATTCAAGCGGTTGGCGCGGATCGCGTCTTCCTTGTGCATCACCAGCACATCGTCGAAGAACTTGTCCACCGTGGGGCGGATGCCGGCGATCGCGATCAGCGCGTCGAGGACGCGACCGGCCTTCACCGATTTCTCCACCTGCCCTTTGACCGCCTGCACGGCGTCGAACAGCGATTTTTCCGCCTCGGCCTCGAACAACTTCGGGTCGGCCTCGCCGGGATTTTCGTAGTCTTTGACGATGTTGCCGGCGCGTTTGAATGCCGAGGCGAACGCCTCGAATTCCGCGTGCGCCGCGAATTCCTGCACCGCCGTGAGCCGCGCGATCGTCTCCGGGATGCGGTCGAAATGCACGGCCAGCACGGCCTCGGCGATTTCCGGTTTGGCGCCGCGGCTCTTGACGAAGTGGAACAGCCGATCGCGAAAGAAGGCGACGATTTCCTTTTCCAGCGCCGCGCGGTCGCACTTGATCTTGTCTTCGACGCCGTCGACCGCTTTGCGGATCAGCCCCAGCAGCGGCACGTTCCAGTTGCGGTCGGCGAGAATGTGCAGCACGCCCAGCGCCTGGCGCCGCAACGCGTACGGATCGCCGGCGCCGGTCGGCTGCAGGCCGACGCCGTAGCAGGCGACGATCGAATCCATTTTGTCGCTGATCGACAACAAGGCGCCGGCCTCGGTCGTGGGGAGCGCGTCGCCAGCGAAGCGCGGCAGGTAGTGTTCGTAAATCGCCTTGGCGACGTTTTCCTTTTCGCCGGCCAGACGCGCGTAGTACATGCCCATCACGCCTTGCAACTCGGGGAATTCGCCGACGAGGCCGGTGAGCAGGTCGGCCTTGTAGATATGGGCGGCGCGTTTGGCGTCGTCGAGACCCTGCGGCGAGACCTGGCCGCCGAGGAAATTGACGAGCTTGCGGACGCGGGCCGTTTTTTCGGCGTAGCTGCCGAGCTTCTTGTGGTAGATCACGCCGTCGAGTTTTGCGGCGAGATCGTCGAGATTCTTTTTGCGATCGCTTTCCCAAAAATACTTGGCGTCGTCCAGCCGCGCCGCCAGCACCCGGCGGTTGCCGGCGATGACGGTCGCCGGGTCCGACGAATCGATATTCGCCACGACGCAAAACGCCGGCAGCAGGTTGCCGGCGGCGTCTTCGAAGCTGAAATATTTCTGGTGCTCGCGCATCGGCGTAACCAGCACCTCGCGCGGCAACTCGAGATATCGGTCGGGAAACCGGCCGAGCAGCGGCACGGGCCATTCGACCAGGTTCGCCACGTGCGCCAGAAGTTCCTCGTCGACAATCCATTTGCCGCCGAGCTCGCCCGCGAATTGCAGGAGTTTTTCGCGAATCATCAGGCTGCGCTCGGCCGAATCCAGAATCACTTTCGCGGCGCGCAGTTTGGCCTCGTAGTCCGCGAAATCGGCGACCGCGATCGCCTCCGGCGCATGGAAACGGTGGCCGTAGGTAAGATTGCCGGCCTGCACGTCGCCCACGGCGAACGGCACGATCTGGCCATCGAACAGCGCGACGAGCCAATGGATCGGCCGCGCGAAGCGGATCTCGCCGTCGCCCCAGCGCATGGGCTTCGGCCACGGCAGCGCGAGGATGAGCTCGGGCAGCAGCGTCGCCAGCAATTCGGCCGCGGGCTTGCCCGGGATCAGTTTTTTCACCGCGAGGTATTCGCCTTTTTCCGTGGCGACGATTTCGAGGTCTTTGACGTCGACGCCCTGGCCGGCGGCGAAGCCGATCGCGGCCTTGGTCGGCGTTCCGGTGTTGTCGAAAGCCGCCTTTTTCGAAGGGCCGATTTTTTCGACGCGCCGGTCCGCCTGTCGCACGGCGAGGTCGTCGACCCGCACCGTCAGGCGGCGCGGCGTTGAAAACACGGCGATGTTGCGGCGCGCCAGATCGAGGGCGTCGAGTTTGGCCGCCAGCATGTCGCGCAGGTTCGCCTCGGCTTCGGCCAGGAAGCGGGCCGGAATCTCCTCGACGCCGATCTCGATCAGCAGTTCCGCGAAGCTCATGGCCGGACCTCCTTGTCGGGAGCGGCGTCCAGACCGAGCGCGGCCCGCGCCGCCGGGGCCTTGATCAGCGGGTAGCGCATCGCTTCACGGGTTTTCAGCCAACTCTCGGCGCAACGCCGCGCCAGATCGCGCACGCGCAGGATGTAACTGACGCGTTCGGTGACGCTGATCGCGCCGCGCGCGTCGAGCAAATTGAAGGCGTGGCTGCACTTGAGGCAGTAATCGTAGGCCGGCAGCGTCAGGCCGCGTTCGACGCAACGCTTGCACTCGGCTTCGTATTTGTTGAACAAATCGAGCAGCATCGCGGCGTCGGAGACCTCGAAGTTGTAGGTGCTCTGCTCGACTTCGTTCTGATGGAAGACCTCGCCGTAGGTGACGCCGGGCAGCCAAACCAGATCGTAGACGTTGTCCACGGATTGCAAATACATCGCGATGCGTTCGATGCCGTAGGTGATTTCGGCGCAGACCGGCTTGCACTCGAAGCCGCCGGCCTGCTGAAAATACGTGAATTGCGTGATTTCCATGCCGTCGAGCCAGACTTCCCAGCCCAGGCCCCAGGCGCCGAGCGTCGGGCTTTCCCAGTTGTCTTCGACGAAGCGGATGTCGTGCTTGAGCGGATCGACGCCGAACGCGCGGAGGCTGTTCAGGTAGATTTCCTGGATATTCTTCGGGCTCGGCTTCATGATGACCTGAAACTGGTAGTAGTGCTGCAGGCGGTTCGGATTTTCGCCGTAGCGTCCGTCGGTCGGCCGGCGGCTCGGCGCCACGTACGCCACGTTCCACGGCTCCGGCCCCAGGCTGCGCAGAAACGTGTTCGGGCTCATCGTGCCCGCCCCGACCTCGATGTCGTGCGGCTGCACCACCAGGCACCCCTGATCCGACCAGAAGCGCGTCAACGCCAAAACCAATTCCTGAAAAGTCACCGAATTCTCCTTTTCCGGGAAATCGACAGGAAGCTAAACTCAGTCGGCCGGACTGTCAACTAATGCGGTCGTGCCCCAACGCCCGTCTCCGAGATTCTGCTGTTCTTTGACAGGATGGACAGGATTAGTCAACACAGCTGGGCGGAATCCGGTTAGAATCGGTCCGGCCGATCCTGTACCTCCGCACGATCCTGGGGATCCTGTGAAAATGATGCCGTAGAGATTCACCCAGCAGGTGAACGGGACCCTATCGCCCGGCCGAAAAGTGGCGGCGTCCCTCTCCGGTCGATCATTTTCCCAATTTGTTCAAATAAACCAGCGCGGTCTTGATCCCCAGGTGGAAGTTTTCCAGGTCGAGGTGCTCGTTCGGCGCGTGCGCCTGCTCGGAATTGAGGCCGAAGCCCATCAACACGACCGGCTTTTTCATGATCGCGGCCATGTCGGCGACGATCGGGATCGAGCCGCCCTCGCGCGTGAAGAGGCACTCTTTGCCGAACACTTCCTTGAGCGCGGCCGCCGCGGTGACGATCGCCGGCTCGGTCAGCGGGCACATGAACCACCGGCCGCCGTGCATTTCGGTGACTTTGATGCGCACCGCGTCGGGCGCCAGCTTTTCCACGTGCTTGCGGAACGCGGCGGTGACTTTCTTCAAGTCCTGGTTCGGCACGAGCCGCATGCTGACCTTCGCCCCGGCCTTCGCGGGCAGCACGGTCTTCGCGCCCTCGCCCGCGAAACCGCCCCAGATGCCGTTGGCGTCGAGGGTCGGGCGCGCGCTGGTGCGCTGCGCGGTGGTGAAGCCGGTTTCGCCGAACGCCCTGGGCGCGCCGGTCGAGGCGAGCAGTTCCTCCGTGCCTTCCGGCAGCTTGGCGTAGTTGGCCTTTTCTTCCGCGGAAATCGGCAGCACATCGTCGTAGAAGCCGGGAATCGTCACGCGGTTGTCCGCATCATGGAGTTTCGCCAGCAACTCGGCGAGGACATTGATCGGGTTGGCGACCGCGCCGCCGAAGGTGCCGGAGTGCAGGTCTCCGTTCGCCGCTTCCATGTCGATCTGGAAATACGCCAGACCGCGCAGGCCGTAATTGATCGACGGCTGGCCCTTGGCGAGCATGCTCGAGTCGGACACGACGATCACGTCGCAGGCGAGCATGTCGGCGTGCTCCGGCAGCCACGCCGTGATCGATTCGCTGCCCATTTCCTCTTCGCCTTCGAAGATCAATTTGACCGAAACCGGCAGGCCGCCGTTGACCTTGAACAGCGTCTCGAGCGCCTTGAGGTGCAGCCAGATTTGCCCCTTGTCGTCGGTCGCGCCGCGCGCCCAGATCTTGCCGTCTTTGATGCAGGGTTCGAATGGCGGGCAGGTCCACAGTTCGACCGGGTCGACCGGTTGCACGTCGTAGTGGCCATAGAGCAGCACCGTCGGCGCGCCCTTCGGACCCGGATGATACGCGTAAACCAGCGGGTGGCCGTGCGGCATCATGATGACGTCCACGTCGCGGAAGCCGATGTCGCTGATGCGGGCGGCCAACCACTCGGCCGTCGCCGCGCAGTCCGCCTTCTTGTCGGGATCGGCGCTGATGCTTTGCAGTCGCAGGAATTCTTTGAGGCCGTCGATGAACGAAGCGAGGTTTTGATCCACGTGAGCGAAGAGCTTTTGCATGAATGCCCCCCTTACCCCAGGTTGAGTTGCCATTTACGGTGAATTTTTTGGTAGAGCTTGGCCGACGCGAGGCAAACCCCATAGGCGAGGCCGGCGCCCATCACCCCGCCGATCAGCAAGCTGACGGCCAGGTCGTTGAACCGCGCGTTGGGCATCGCGTAGACGGCGAAATAGGCCGCGAAACCGTAGGCGATGCCGCCGGCGACCGCAAAGTACGAATCGATGCGCAACGGCTTGATCAGCCAGTCGACCAGACCGAAAAGGAAAGCGGTCAACGCGCCGAAAATCGTCAAGACGATCGGAAATTGGCGATCCGCATAGACGGCGAACTCGATTTGCGGCTCGGCCTGATCGCCCAGCATCGCGACCTGCAGTTCGTAGTCGCCTGGGGCCGGCACGTTCAGCACGTGCGGCATGAGGGTCTTCACGACCTCGACGGCGCCGTGCGCCCGCTTGCTCACGCGGCGATAGGTGCGCTCCTGTTCGAATTTGCCGGCATAATCGCCGCCGGACACCGGGCGGCCGTCGGCGGAGCGAAGCTGCACGTCGTAGGCCGCTTCCAACTTGTAGTTGCCCGTCGGCGGCGCTTTCTTGGTCGCGGTCGCGCCCGTCGTGCCGGCGGCGCCAGCCGCGCCGGTCGCGCCGGTCGTGCCGGCGGCGCCAACCGCGCCGGTCGCGCCCGTCGTGCCGGTCGCGGCCGCGGTCGCGTCGTCGGCGGCCTTCTGTTTTTGATCGACCGACGGGAAACGGCCTTGCAGGAACAAGCGGTAATGCGTGCCCGGCGTGTGAATCATCACTTTGGACGTTTCCGACTTTCCCTTGGGGATGACGCCTTTCGCGACCGGGTCGCCGAAGGTGGCGCCGGTGACGACGGCGAAGCCGCACACCAGCAACGCCACGGCGCTGCCGCCGATGACGATCGCCCGGGCGAAGGGCCGGCGCAGTTGGCGATAGTTGCGGTAGATCGGGGCGCCCACGACGAACAGCAGGCTGGCGCCGCCGACGATGAACATCAGAATCACGCTCAAGTCGACGCCGAACACCGCCTTGTCGAATTGGGCGACCGCGTAGCCGACCACGAGTATTCCGAGCCAGATGATCGCCGGCAGGAATACGCTGGGCGTTTCGACCGTCGCCGCCAACGCGCGCTTCGGTTTCTTCGCCTCGGCTTCTTTGGCGACGTTCGCCAGGGCCGCCTGCTTGACGTTGGCGTCGAGGCCGCGTTTCGGCATTTTCGGCGGGGCGACGTCCCCGAAGTTGATTTCGGCCGGCGCCTTCTTCTGCGGCGGGCGCGGCGGTTTGGACCCTTTTCGTGCCATGTAAAAATCCTCGATTGGTGCGAGCTTGCCAGCGCTCCTGGCCAAGCCAGGATGCGCATCATAACGGCAACGATACGAGAAATCCAGACAGCGGGCTGCGCCGCTATTTTTTCACGCGGCGATCCAGCCGCAGCGCGCGGATGATCGCCGGCAGGCCGAACATCGCGACCGCCAAGTTGATCGGGATCGCCACCACCAGCACCTGGCCGAACGAGATCATGCCGCGATGGTGCGCGAACAGCAGCGAGCCGAAGCCGGCAATCGCGGTCGCCGCGGCCAGCCACAGGGCGTTGCCGGTCGTCGCGACCACGCGGCTGAGGTCGACGCCGTCCGGTTCGCGCCAGCGGTGGGTCATGAAAATGCCGTAGTCGATGCCGATGCCCATCAGGATCGGCAGAAAGAGTTGATTGGCCATGTTGAGTTGCCGGCCGGTCACCGCGAGCAGCCCGAGCGTCACCGTGACGGACGTGGCCAGCGGGAACATCGTCAGCAGCACCGCGGTCGCCGAGCGGAAATCGACGAGCACCAGCAGAAAAATGATGACCGCCGCCCACCACGAGGCCTGCACGAAACCGCGGTGAATCATGCGCGTCGTGGTCTGATAAACGACCGCAAAACCGGTGGTGCGTTTGACGCCGTCGTCGCGTCCGAACACGGCGCCCGCCGCCTGTTCCACCTCGCCGACGAAGCGATCGAGGAACGCGACGTCCCATACTTCGCTTTTGGGGAAAATCATCGTGGCGATGCGGCCGCTCTGGCCGACGAAGCGCTCGCGCATCTGCGGATCGAGCGACGCGATCGTCACCGGCGCGGCGTACAGCATCTGCAGCAGATCGCGGCGGCCGTGGTCGACGGCCGTAAAGAACGCCTTTTCGAAGGCCGCTTCATTCTGCGCGGCGCCGGGCCTCGCGAGCGCGGCGTCGATCGTTTGAAAGCGCCCCAGCACCTTTTCCAGGCCGGACACCAATTCTTTCAGGCCGCCGCCGAATGCGTCTTCCTGGGCGGTTTCGACGCGCTTGGTCAACCGCGCGAGGTGGGCGCGCAGCGCGGCGATGTCGGGCGGCGCCGTCGGCACGGCGACCGGAACCGACTCGACGATCTTGGCCAAATCCGGCAGCAGCTCTTGTTTTTCTTCCTGGTCCGGCGGCAGCAGCATCGAGATCGATTCGACGCTGGAGATCGTCGGTTTGTTTTCCAGCGCTTTTTGCAATTCGCGCACCTGCTCGAGGTTGTCGGCGACGACCGAAATGAACTGCGTTTTGTAAGGCGTCGCCTTCTCCAGTTGATCGCCGACCCGCACGGCTTCGCTGTTCACCGCGAGCAGATTATTGAGGTTGTAGTCGAAGCGCAGCCGCGGAATCTGCGTGATCGCAACCGCGATGACGATAAAAATCGCGACCGCGACCGACTTCGGGAACCGCAGCACGCCGTCGGATGCGCGCCGCAGCAGCCGCGACTCGCCGTGACTGGCCGCGTGCCGCACCTTTCGCGCCGGCGGCGGGAAATGCGCGACGAGCGCCGGGTGTACGAAGAACGACGCGATCAGCGCGCAAAAAATGCCCGTGCCGGCGACGATGCCGAGTTCCGAAAACGCCGGCTGATCGGTCATCGCGATCGCGAAAAACGCCGCGATCGTCGCCGCGGCTCCGCTGCCCACACCCTGCCCGACGTTGGTCAGCGTGTTGTGAATCGCCTCGTCGGTCGTGCGCCCGAGCGCGACTTCCTCGTCGAACCGGCGCACGAAGACGACGCCGTAATCGATGCCCAGGCCGAAGAGAATGCCGACGAACGCCGAAGTCAGGTAGTTCAAATGCCCGACGGTGAAATAGGTGACGCCGAAGTTCCAGACGACGCTGAACAACACCGGCACGAACATCAGCAGCGTGCGATGGAACGACACACAGGCGATCCAGACGATCAGAAAAATGACGATCGGCGCGATGATCGAGACCTTGCCGAGATCGCCTTTGATCAGCCCGATTTCCTCTTCGATCGACACCGGCCAGCCGGTGAAGCCGGCCGTCACGCCCGGGTGTTTGCGCAAAGCGCGGGCCGTCGCCGCGCGGGCGTGCTTCATGAACGGCACGACGTACTCGGTGTTGTCGATGCTCTGGGATTGCTGCACGAACATGATCTTCATGCGGCCGTGGTCGCCGATGAGAAACCCTTGCTCGTCGCTGCGGGAGTCGCTGAAGCGGGCGGCCATTTCGCCCATCGTCTTCTCGCCGAGCGCGAACGTCGCCTGCTCGGGCGTCTCGAGGAATTTCTGCCATTCGCCGAGGAACCGGTCGGCGATCTCGAACCCTTCGGCGACGGCCTTCTTGTCGCTCATCGCGGTTTGCGAAATCTGCCCGGCTTCGATCTCGGCGACGCCCAGCACCCCGGCCCATGTGCCCGCGGCGAAAACCTTCGACAGCAGCGGCCGGTATTGCTTCAGTCCGGCGTCGAGTTTTTTGAGTTCGGGCAGCGGCAGATAGTACAGGCCCGATTTTTTCATCGTCTCGAGATCGATCTTGAAAAAGACGTTCTTCACCCATTCCTTTTCGCCCAACAACTCCGCCGCCACGTCGGTCGCCGCGGCGCGCGTTTCGGCGGGATCGCCCTGCAGCAAGATGATCAGTTGATTCTGCGCCCCGAAATCGGCGGCGAAATCGATGTAGCGCTTCTGCACCGGCAACCGGGAGTCGACCATGCCCTCGCGGGTCGTCAGGATCGGCAGGCGGGTCATCAGCACGCCGGAAACGGCGGTCAGCGCGGCGGCGACGCCGATGATCCACCAGGCGCGCGAGGTGACGGCGCACTTCGACAGGAACGCGTAGAATTTGTCTCGCAGCATGGGCGCGGATTGTAGAGAAGCGCCCGCGATTTTTCAACGCCAAAAGACTGTTTTGTTCTCAAATGTTGCGTGGGCGATGGCGCCGCGAACGGTGGGGAACGGCTGGGCCCTATTTCAAATCGAGCGCTCTTCTCTTGTCGACGCCGAGGCGTTCGAGTTCACGGCGGATTTCCGGATCGTCCGGATCGAGCAAACCCGCTTTTTGGAAATGGGACGACGCCTCGCCGGGTTTGTTTTCAAATTGCTTGATCCGGCCCAGATAGTAATATGCACGGGCGTTCGCCGGGTCGAGTTTGAGCGCCCGTTCGAGCAGTTCGCAGCACCGGCCGATTTCCGCGGCGCTGTTCTTGGCGCCGGACTCGAAGCGGACCCACGCCAGCATCGCCAGCGCGTCGGCGCTTTTCGGATTGTCGAAAACCGCCTGGCGCAACAGCGGCGCCGCCCGGGAATACTCGCCCCGGTCGAATAACAAACGCGCTTCGACAATCGTTTCCACGGCGCCGGCTGCCGGTTGGGCAATGGCCGCCGCGCGGCCCGGTCGGCTGTCGTCGGCGGCCTTGTCCACACGGAGGGCGCCGCCGAGGCGCAACAGGCAAACGATACGCAACAGCCGAGCGAAAGTGTCGGCGCAGCTGACGCTGAGTTCGTCGAGTGATTTGCCCACGCAGCCGTCGATCGCTCTCGCGTCGGCGGCGGGCAGATCCAGCAAATGGCAGACAACCGGGAAATCGTCGGTCAGCCCGAGCGGCGCCTGTCGCTTATCGACGGGGAAAAACGTCTTCAGCAACTCCGCGGACGGCGCGATGTTGAGGATCCCGTCTTTCAGGATCGAGCTCAACGGCACGGGCGTCATCATCTCGTGCAATTCGCAGACGCCGGGGGCGAATTCGTAATCCGCGCCGTCCCAGGATCCCTGAAACAGGCGCAGGAACTTCAGCGTTTTTTGCTGCTGGAGAAACTGCTTCCGATCCTGGTCCGTGATGACTTCGAGCCGCACGAGCGCCTCGCCTTGCAGAACGTTCATCTGCTGCGCGCGGCGCAACGACGCCTCGTGTTCCGTCCTCGTGATTTTTTTCAGCCGAATTAAAAACGCGCCGAAGGTGTCCTCCCAGATGTAGTCGGAGCCCACCTCGACGAGCAGACCGTCGCGCACCACAGCCTTGAGGAAATGCTTGTCGCTTTGCACCACAATGTCGCCGGCCGCGCGGTTTTCCAGCAGGCGGAACAACAAACGCCCGACCGCCCGGCAGTCGACCTTGCCCTTCGTCGTCATCGTCGCCAGGGGATCGGCCTCTTTTTTCTCCGCAGCGGCCGGCGCGGGCGTCGCCAACGATTCGTTTTCCAGCCATTTTCGCACGAAGTCCCACAGCGCCGAATCCGTGGGCGGGAAGACGAGAAAATCCTGCGGCCGCGCGCGTGGATTCCGCTTTTCCCATTCGGCTCGCGCCGCGTCGTCGGGCACGATCAGCGTCAGCGGCACGTTGGCCAACTTGGGGTCGTTCCGGAAGGAGCCGACGAGGTTGTTTTTGGGGTCGCCGGCCAGCGCCACGTCGCAGAGCACGACGTTCGGCTCAAACTCGCGGGCCGCCGGCAGCAAACTGGCCGACGCGGCGCACATCTTCACCAAATATCCGTTTTTGTAGAAAAAATTAAACAGCAGGCCTTCGTGTTTCTTGTTTTCCGAGACAATGAAGATCTTCTTGCGCATCAGCCGGCACCGCCCGCATTCAAAAAGATCGGATCTTCCCTCGGCCCGCGATCTCTCGTCTTCTAACCCGGCCGCGGTGAAAACTCAAGCCATTTGTCGGCGATGGCGAAGATGATTACTTGATGTTTTGCCGCTTTCTCGGGCCGGCGGCGCGAGACTAAAAACTGCTCGGCAGCGGAATGCGAGTGATGAGCGCCGCGAAGTCTTCATCGGTGAAAACAAAGCCGGCGCCCAGAAACCACAGCGGCCACGAGTGGCGGGCCAGGACCGATTTGTTCACGATATCGTCGGCGCCGGCGGTGAGAAAAAAATGATCGAGAAACATGAAATCCATGCCGGCTTTGAGTTGCGGATTGTTTGGATTGGTGAAGTCGCGGACCTCGAGCGACAGCGTCAGGTGGTCGTCGAAAAACTTGAGATCCGTGCCGACGCCGGCGGTGTTTTCGATCAGCCCGCCGTGCACGACGAACCAATACCAACGCTTGGCGAACTGCGCGTTAAACCGGATATTGTATTCGTTGTAGTAATCGGTTTGCGTGATCACTTTCTCGGTCGTCTGGTTTTTCGTGCCGGCGTTGTGCGTCGTCGTCGTCGTCGTTTTGCTCAGGTTGTCGTAGTCGAACGGGTCGTCGACGATGCCCACCTCGTACCAATGGTCGAGGGCCGGCTGCAGGCGCAGGGTGACGTACGACTTGAACTGCCCTTGGTTGGGGTAGTACTCGCCGCGATACCCGAGCGCCAATTGGATGCGCCGGATGCGGGCGACGAAGTCGTTGACCGTGTCGATCGTGTCGGACACGTTGTTCGCCATCTGTTTGTCGCTGACCAGCGCGCCGACCGTCCCCTGGCCCGCGTCGATTTTCCCGGTGATCGAGGCAATGTTGGTCATCGCGTCGGTCAGGCGTTGTGAGGATACGGCCAACGCTTTGATCGTCTGGTTGAGTTCTTCGTTGTTCGACTGCGTCAGATTGGCGAGGTTGGCCGTCAACACCTGCAGGTTCTTGGCGATGGCCGGCATCGCGCCGATCGCTTCGCCCACGGCCTTGCGGTTTTCCTCGGTCATCCCCGCCATAGCGCCGGTCAGGCGCTCGATGTTCGCCGCGATTTGGTTCATCCGCTCTTGATTGTCCGCGAGCGCGCCCGCCAGCCGTTGCGTGATTTCCTGTAGATTCATGAAGACGTCTTGGATGCCCTCCCGGCCCTCCTCGCCGCCAAAAACCTTGCGCAGGTTCGTCGTAATCGCCTTGACGTCGTCGGCAATGTCGCCCGCCCGCGCGGTGAGCGCGGACAATTCGCCCGACATGGCGGCGTTCGCCATTTCGTCGCCCGGTTTGTAGAACTGCGCGCTCTTGCCCGGTGCGATCTCCAGGTACTTGGCGCCCAGAAATCCGCGCGATTGCACGGAAATCTGGCTGTCGTTAGGGATTTTGGTTTCTTCGCGGATCTTGAAGTAAACTCGGGCGCGGCCCTTCTCCAATTCGATCTTATGGACGATGCCCGTGCGAATTCCGGCCATCAGCACCGGCGTGTCGGGGTTCAACCCGGCCGCCGTGTCGAACACCGCGCTGAGTGTATATCCGCGCGCTTCGCCGATCTGGTAGTTGCCGAGCCGGAGGCTGATGAAGGCAATCAGGCCAAAGCAGACCACAAAAAACAGGCCTACCTTGGTCTCAAGATTGATTCTCTTCACGCAACTCTCCGACGCACGGTCGACTCACCGGCCAGCCTGAATCGAGCATTTTTACCTTTTGGTCCGCGCGATTGCAAGAGAAAATAAAATTCGCTTGACAATAAGGGACTTGGCTAGGTAAACTTCAACCAAATTATTCGGTAGTGCGACCGTTAATTTGACAAATCACGGTTTTTCGGACCCCGGGGCGGACCCGAAAAGCGTCCAGCGCAAAAGGAGCCCAACATGTTGAAGACCCACCGGCGGAACTGGTTGTTTTTGCTCGGTTTCGTCCTCGCCGCGGCGGGCGGCCTCGTCCTGGCCTCGTGCGCCGGCACGGGCAGCAGCGGCGGCGGAACCAACGTAAGTTACGGCGACAATGTGCAGGGCATGTACCAGGTGCTCGTGCAAACGACGCAGGACACCTGCCCGGACGGCGCGCTCACCTCCGTGACCTGGTCGCTCACGGTGGAGCAGAACGCCGACTATTCGGTCGCCAACGTTTATTACCAGGAGACGGGCGCCGGCACCAAGATGGAAATGCTCTTCACGGGTCAGGTTTACGGCACGTTGATCATTCTCAACGACGTGCAAAAGAATCCGGCCGGAAACGCCGACTGCATCCAACTGCAAATCGAGTCGTATCACCTCGATGTGGATCCGACCGCGTCGAGCGTGAGCGGCTGGCTCAGCGACGAAATCGTTTACGTCGGCGACAATTGCTCGCCTTCCACCGTCAGTTGCAGCACCCAGCGCACGGTGCAATCGGTCACCCCGCCGGTCGACGATGACGCGTCGCCGGACGATGACGACGACTCTTCGCCGGCGTGACGAATGGGTCTGGCGACCGACTTTCAGGGCGTTCTTTTTGACATGGACGGCGTGCTGCTCGACACCATGGGCGCGCACGTCGACGCGTGGCTGCGCGCCGGCGCCGATCTCGGCCTGGCCATCGACGAGCGTGAGATCTACCTGCGCGAAGGCGAAAAGGGCGAGGTTTCTGCCCGCGATTTTATCAGGGCCGCGGGATTGATGTTGACCAAGGCGCGGGTGCGGACGCTGGTCGAGACAAAGCAACGCTATTTCGCGCAGGTCGCGCGTTCGCCGCGCGTGTTTCCGCAAGCCGCCGCGGCCTTGGCGGCGTGCCGCGAGCGCGGCCTGAAGATCGCCTTGGTCACGGGAACAAGCCGGGACGAGTGGACGAAAATCTTCCCGGCCGAATTGAAAGCGGCGCTCGACGCCTCGGTCTGCGGCGACGAGGTGTTGCACGGCAAGCCGAACCCGGAGCCGTACATGACCGCCGCGCGGCTGCTCGGCCGGCAACCGCGACAGTGCGTCGCCGTCGAAAACGCGCCGTTCGGCATTCGCAGCGCCAAGGCGGCCGGCTGCCGCGTGATCGCCGTGCGCAGCTATTTGCCCGATAACGATCTCGGCCAGGCCGACGAACGCGTCGACGACCTGGCCGAGTTTACGCGCCTGTTGTAGCGCCGCGCGGTTACGGTTTCACCGCCGCCTTCGCATAGTACAGATTCTGGTCGATGGCGTCGTCTCCGTACATGTAGACCACGCCGGGCAGGCCGTCGGGATCGACGCTGAGCGCCGGACGCTCGCCGAATTGGTTCTTGTTGTTGTCGAGGACGTCATAGAGCGTCCATCCGCCGTCGGCCAAACGCCCGAGTCGCGGAGTGAGCGGTTCTTGGCAAGCGTAGCTCACCCAAACCGCGCCATCGGATCCGAGGCGCGCCTCGATCGGGCCGTAGAGTTGGTCGCTCGTATCCGGCACGGCCGTTTCATGCCACGTTGAGCCGGACGTGTTCACCGCCATGATGACTTGCATCGGACTGCCGACGTTGAAGAAAATGTGCGGGACGTCCGTCGCGTCGAAGGCAAAGGCGAAATAGTTGTTCGTCCCGGTGACCGCCTCGGAGTCGACCTGCGTGTCTTTGGCCGTTTTCACCAAATCGTACGTCCCGTAGAACGTCACCTCGTCGGCGAAGTTGTTCTGCTCGACCTGCCACGCCATGCCGGGCAAGCCTTTGCTGTCGAACTCGAAGTCGGGGGCTTTGGTGTCGGCCAGTTGGCTGAAGATGTCGGCCGAAGTCCAGGTCCCGCTCGCGCCCTCAGTGTAGTAGAAGATGTCGCCGGAGTTGGCGTTGAAGCCCATGACGTTGGCCTTGTTTTTCGCGTCGAATTTCAACGTCGGCCAGCCGCCGATGCCGAGGAAGCCGCCGACATTGGTCGCCACCGTGGTGATCGTCCAGGCGCCGCCCTCGGGTTTGAACGCGCACATCAGGTCCTTTGTGCTCACATTGAAGTACGCCACGCCGATGCGGCCGGTCTTGTCGACCGCGACGGACGGATCGCGGCCCGTGTCGGTCGCCGTCTCGACCGCGTCGGTCGTCCAGGCCGTGCCGGACCCCGTCTTGTAAGCGACGTTCAACCCGCCGCCGGCGGCATCGTCGTAAAACGCAACCACCGGGCTGCCGGTCGACGTGAACGCCAGGGCGTGACACCGAATCTCGGATCCGGACAGGCTCGAATCCTCGCATTGGTAGCCGGGGCCGGCGACCGTTTCGACGGCCCAGTTGTACTGCGGCGGCACGGGCGACGCGTCATCGTCGTCGTCCGCCGGCGATTGATCGTCGTCGTCGTCGTCCGTAGTGGGCGATTGATCGTCGTTGTCGTCGTCGTCGGCGCTGTCGTCATCGCCGCTGCTGGTCGAACTGCTGCAGCCGAGGTAGGCGAAGGCGACGCCGAACAAAAGCGCAAGCACCAAAACAAAACGCAGCCGAGTGGCCATTGCAAGCTCCTCCGTAGATGGTTCCTTGACCGTCTATTTATGCGTCATTTTGCCTGACGAATGCAACCCGGGGCCGCCGCCGCGAAATCCATGTCATTTTGGCTGGCGATCCCGTCGGGATTCGGGCCGGCGCCGTGCCGCGCCTCGGCCGGCCTGTTCAGCAGCCCCCGATGTACCAGACGCCGGACGCGAGGTTTGTGCTGGCGTCTTCGCCGGTCAACAACCAAGGCCAACCGTCGGTTGCATTATCGTCCGTGGTCGCGTCGAAGCTGAAAGTCAACGAATCGCCTTCCTCAGTTTGCTGGGCAGCGAGATTTCGACTTTTCCGACGACGTCCCCGCTGCCCGCCGCGTTGAACACGTCGAACGAGAACGTGTACGGCCAGTCGGGCGCCAAATCCCAAGGGCACCTGCCGTCAGCCGTGCCGGTTGGTCCGACGGGGGCTTACAGATCGGTGTCATCATCCAACGCGTAGGCGCCGCACTTGTCCCCAAGGCACGTGTCGATCGCCGGGCAATTTCCGCAGTTGCCGATAATGCACTGGGCGGCGGCGCCGGTCAGACCCAACCCGGCGAGGTTCTTCTGGCACTCCGTCACAACCTGGCTTTCGGGCATTGGGCCGTTGCAATCGATTTGAATCGGCAGATTGCACGCGACATAGGCTTCGTCGTAGCCGCGTTGGCACGTGGACGTCGCCGAGGCGCAGTGCCCGCTGTGGCTGTGGGCCGGGTCGGTGCAGTTCGACGACGCGCCGAAAATCAAGAGGATGCCGATTGACCACAAAACGACGGCGGCGCCGGCGCAGCCGGCCGCAGATTTCTTTCCCATGGGCGTCTCCCCTGCGTCCAATTGAAACGACGACGAAACCACTGCTTTCCGCGTGGTCGGAAAGACCGATGCGAAAAGATTGCACGCCCGCGACGACGGGGCGTCAAGACCAGACGGTTCGCCGCCGACCGGTCCGACCGGTCGGACAGGTCGACAGGTCTGGCGCCCGCCTCGCGGCGCTGGCGAAAGAGGGCGCGGCAAGCGGCATCTACTTTGATTTCTTGTCGTACTTTTCGCGGTGTTCCCGCAACCACTCCAACCGCTGCCGAATCCGCTCTTCGAGCCCCTGATCGCTCGGTTCGTAATAGCGGCGGGTTTCCAATTCGACCGGCAGGCAGGGCTGGCCGGAAAAGTGATGTTCGAACTCGTGATCGTAGCGATAGCCGTCGTGATAGCCGAGGTCTTTCATCAGCTTGGTCGGCGCGTTGCGCAGGTGCTTGGGCACCTCGAGCGGGCCTTTCTCGCGCACGTCGGCGAGGGCCGCCTCCAGCGCCATGTAGCTGGCGTTGCTCTTGGGCGCGCAGGCGAGGTAAGTCGCGGCGTGGGCGAGGATGATGCGCGCCTCCGGCATGCCGACCATGTGCGTGGCCTGCATCGCGGCGGTCGCCAGCGGCAGCGCGCGCGGATCGGCGTTCGATACGTCCTCGGCGGAGAAGATGACCATGCGGCGGGCGATGAACATGGGGTCCTCGCCGGCCTCGATCATCCGCGACATCCAATAAATCGCCGCGTCGGGGTCGGACGCGCGCAGGCTCTTGATGAACGCGGAAATGACGTTGTAGTGCTGCTCGCCGGCCTTGTCGTACAGCAGCGCCTTGGCCTGGATCGCGCGCTCGGCCGCTTCGAGGGTGATCGTCGGCTTGCCGTCGACCTGCGGCAACTCGCCCGCCGCCGCGATTTCCAGAGCGTTGAGCGCGATCCGCGCGTCGCCGTGCGCCTGCCGCGCAAGGTGGTCGAGCGCCTTGGGCGTAATCGTCAGCGGCAGCTTGCCCAGGCCCCGCTGCTTGTCGGCGAGCGCGCGGCGCAGGATCGTTTCCACATCCGCCGGCCCGAGCGGATCGAGCGTCACGACGCGGCAGCGCGAGAGCAGCGCCGAATTGATTTCGAAGCTCGGGTTTTCCGTGGTCGCGCCGACGAGGATCAGCGTGCCGGCTTCGACGTGCGGCAGGAAGCTGTCCTGCTGGCTTTTGTTGAAGCGGTGGATTTCGTCGACGAAGAGCACGGTCTTCTTGCCAGTGGAGCGCAGGCGCTGCTTCGCCTCTTCGACGATCACCCGGATTTCCTTGACGCCCGAGAGCACGGCCGAAAAGCTGACGAACGCCGACTCGAAATGCTGCGCGATGACGCGCGCGATGGTCGTCTTGCCGCTGCCCGGCGGCCCCCAGAAAATCAGCGACGGCAGGCTGCCGGCGGCGAGCGCCTCGCGCAGCAGGCTGCCGGGCCCGACCGCCGCGTCCTGCCCAACGACCTCCTCGAGCCGCCGCGGCCGCATGCGGTCCGCCAGCGGCGCATGGGCGTCTACGGGTTCGGAGCCGGAAAACAAATCTTGCGTCATGAGGCGCAACATATCATTAAAGGCCGGAAGGCGGGGAGGCGGCGCGACCAGCCGCGGGACTGCGCGACGGAGCCGCGAGAGCAGAATGCCGGACGGCCGGCTGGGCGCCAGCGGTGCAATGCATCATTGCGTGGGGCAGCGCCCCAGGCGGGCGCTCCCCGAGATTACGCCGGGAATGAAACGGGCCGTTGGCCCTGTCATTCGCACGGGCAGCACAACCCCGGGCGGCTGCGCCACACATCGCGGGGCACAGCGAGCGGCGCCCCCCGCCCGGGGCGGGACGCCACACATGACGGGCGCAGCAAGCGGCGCCTCTGTCGTGTCGCACTGGCCACCGACCACTGGGCACTGACCACTTCTTCAATACCGCCGATGCCGCCGGAAGAAGTTCCAGATCGTTTCCGCCGCGTCGAGCTGGCGGCTGGAGCGGCCGATCAGCGCCACGGGCAGATATTGCACGCCGCCGGGCCAGGCGTGGCCGCCGCCTTCGACGGCGTAGAGCATCACCTCCGCGCCTTCGCGGCAGCCTTGGAAGAACTCGCGGCGCACGGTCGTGCCGTCGGCCGGCGCGATCGCCGGGTCGCGGACCATCTCGGGCGCCTCCGCGCAGCCGTCGGCCTTCGCCCACAACTTCATCGTCTCGTTCGTCGAAAGGACCGTTCCGCGGCTGCGCCCCAGCCGCCCGAGCCGAATCTCGCCGCCGCTGAATGGCACGAGCGGGTCGTCCGTGCCGTTGATCGTCAGCACGGAAACCGTCTTCGCCGGATGGCAGGTCGATTCGAGATTCTGCGGCAACTGGCCGGCGACGGGCGCGATGGCGCCGATCTTTTCCGAGAGTTCGCAGCCCAGGCGATTGACCATCATCGCCCCGTTGGAAATGCCCGTCGCGAACACGCGTTTCGGGTCGATGTTCTGCGTCGCCACTAGGCGATCGATCAGCTCGGAGATGAACCCGACATCGTCGACCGGCCCCGGCGGGGGCGCCGGCTCAACCTTGCTCACGGTCAGGCGCTGGTTCAGCGCGACGGCCAACCGGCCCTCGTTCGGCGTCGCCCGTTGGGCCGGAATCACCTCGGCTTCGCGGCCGTCGTTCCAGCTATTGCCGATGCCCTCCGGATAAACGACGACGAAGCCGTCGCGGTCCGCCAGCTTTTCGAAGGCGTCCTTCGTGAGATGGCGCATCCGTTCGGCGTCGCCCGCGCCGCCGTGCAGCACGATCACGAGCGGCGCCTTGTGCAAGCCGTCAAGGCCCGCCGGAACATACAGCGCGTAGGTTCGCGTTCGGCCTCCAAATAGAATGGATTCGGTTTTCACGTCGCCGGCGTAGGCCAGCAGCGACGCCCCGCCGGCGAGGGCGAGCAACAGCGCGGCAAATAGCAGCGGCTTGCGGATCGAAGTTGCATGGGTGTGGTTGCGCATGTTCACCTCGCGGTCTGCCGTTGGCCAAACTCGTGTCGCCCATTGCTCACTTATCAGCGACGCGCCCGAACGCGATCAGGTTGAAGCCGCAGCGCCGCCGCAGCCAGCGCGGTTCGGGCAGCAGCCGGCGCAGGACGGCGGCCAGCGCGCGCAACGGCGCCCAGTTCGGCCAGACGGCGATCGTGCTGAAGGGCGACAGGCCGTCGGCGCGCACGTCGGCCAGCCCCGCCGCCGCCAGGTCGTCGGCCAGGTCGCGCCAGCCGTAGCGATGCCACGGCACGCTCCGGCTGCGGGCGAAACCCGGGTAGCCGGTGCGCTCCCAGAAGCCGATCAACGGATGCCGCCCGTTGGGTACGCAAACGACCACGACGCCGCCGGGCCGCACCACCCGCGCCATTTCGGCGATAACGGCGCGGCGGGCGTCGCGGTCGAGCCAATGCTCGACGACTCCTTCATTAATGGCGCCGGCGAACGCGCCGTCGGCAAACGGCAAGCGCTCCAGGTCGCCGCACACGGCGGCGACCGCGAACGGCCGGCCGACCTGCTCCGCCAGCCGCGCGGCGTTGCGCTGTAGATTGGCCAGCACCTCGGGGGAGATGTCGAGGCCGACCACGCGCCGGCCGCGCCAGGCCGCAGCGAGGCTGAGCGTGCCCGAGCCGCAGCCGGCCTCGAGGACCAGGCCGTCGGCCGGGGTAGCGGCGAGCAGCGGGGCCAGGTAGCCGGAGCCGGCCATCGCCTCGATCTTCGCCGGCGGCGCCGGCGCGTCGCGGTAGACCGAATCGGCCGATTCGGCGAGGCGTTTCCAGCGGGCGCCGACGCCGGGGGCGCTGTCGCTGTTTTTTTCATTGTCCGGCATGGGGCCCCGCAACTGCAAGCGCGTTCCGGGGGTCATAATAATAGCCCCGCGACCGGGATCAAGACCGCCGAGAAGGCAGACGGGCAAATTGCGCCGGGGGGGCTAGGCAGCAGCGAAAGTTTGTGCTGTAATCGCGCGCGCTGAGCGGCTTTGTGATCAACTTGAGACTATTGCCATAGACTTGAGGAGGAAATTATATGAAGAGAACCGTAGCGATGGTAGTGGCCTTTGCCTTTTTGCTCGCCATGGCGGGCGCGGCGCTGGCGGTCAGCGACACGATTAAACTGTCCACCAGCGGCAAGGCGAAGGTCGTGAACTTCACCCACAAGACGCACGCGGATGCGGCCGGCGATTGCAAGAAATGCCATCACACCGGCGACAAGACCAAGTGCGCCAGTTGCCACGACGGCTCGGCCGACAAGGGCGGCGGCAAGAACGCGAAAGCAGTCTTCCACAAGAATTGCATCGGCTGCCACAAAGACGGCGGCAAGGGCCCGACCACCTGCGCGGGTTGCCACGCCGGCTAGTCATTTGGGTTTTTGTTCCGGAAAATCCCGGGGGGTCGCCCTCGGGATTTTTTTTGGCGGGAACGAATTGACACGGGCGCGCCGGGCCGGTAACGTGGCGCGGTCCGGGGTCGGAGGAGGTATACAGCAATGAAATCAAAGTGGGCCATCATTCTTCTGTGTCTGTTTTGCGCGACGGCGCTGTTGTTCACGGTGCAGTGCGCGAGCAAGACCAGCAGCACCGGCGGCAGCGGCGGCGGCCAGTCGTACGCCCAGACGTTCTGCTCGCACATCATGGATTGCGACCTCGGCAGCGAAATCGACGTCACGTCGATGGCGGCGTGCCTCAACTACTGCAACACGTCGATGAACCCGACGATCGGCAACTGCGTGTTGGGGGCGACAGATTGCGCCGAGGTCGAGGCATGCTTCAAGACGGCGGACGACGACGACAACGACGACAATGACGACAACGACGACAACGACGATTCGTCGCCCAGCGGTACGGTGGGGATCACCGATTGGGTGCCGTACATCGGCGCGCCCGACTATCCGTCGATCATGACGGAGGCGACGTCCATTCCGGGCATCGGCATTCACGAAGCGGCGCTGCTGGCCATCGACGCGGCGAGCTTCGGCTGCTTGCTCGGCGGCGGCGAGATGCACTATATGTTGGACGGCGGTCCCGACACCGTGGCCGGCCAGATTCCATCCAGCGTCCAGTATAACGTGACCGACGACAAAATGATCGGCTACGATTTCACGAAAATCACGGGCGCGATCGTCGAGGGCCACCATGATTTCGATTTCTACTGGACCAACAAATGCGGCGCCAAAAGCGCAACGGAGGAGTACTCATACAACGTCTCCGACTACCCCACGGCGATCGGGCACGTCATGGCCGACTTCACGGAGAACGACGAAAACGGCAATCCGGTGTCGCTCAGCGATTCCACGTACACGAACATGATTGTCGCCATCGACGGGTTCGCCATGTGGTGCGGGCCTTGCAACGATGAAGCGTCCGCCGACGGGCCGCTGATGCAGACCTACAAAACCGCGGGCGACCCGGTCACGATGATCGGCCTGATGAACCAAGATGAAAGCGGCAGCTCGAACATTACGCAAAGCGATCTGCAGAACTGGGTGGCCGACCACGATTGGACCAACCTGATCCCGTGCCTCGACGACGGCGACCGGACCGGGCATCCGAGCGTCCAACAACCGTATTGGCTCGAGCCGGCGTATCCCTTCAACATGCTTCTCGACAAGAACCACGTCATCCGCCTCAAATGGCACGGCTATGGCGAGGGAATGATCGACGACGCGATTCAATGGTTGATGACGCAATAGCGCCCATCAGCGCCGAGTGACGTTCTGACAATCGGCGGCCGTCGTTTCGTAAAGAAACGGCGGCCGCCGTTTTTCGTTCATTGCAAAAACAACCGCAACCTCTGCGTCCTCCGCGACCCCGGCGGTGAAAATTGAGATCAGGAATTAGGAGGCACAGAGAGACATCTCTTCGCCGCGCGTCAATGCGGATATATCGGCTTATTGAAATCGTCGTCGAGCCGCTCGTATTGCCGGCGGCGGCGGATCTTGGTGACGATCCACCCGAGGACGAGCAACACGGCGAGCAGGAACCACATCGCGCCCTGATTGAGCATCGTCAGCCACGTGTGATGGCGGCGCAGGTGCGTCTTCCATTGCGCTTCCAGCCCGCTCAGGCCTAGGCCGGTCGCGAGGGGCAAGGCGTCGACCACACTGTACCCGCCTTTGAGCTTCGCCAGCAACGGCGCCAGCCAACCCTGCTGCCGCAGAAATATCGCCAGCGACAGCGACTCCGCGTAGGCCAACCGCGCGCGCTCGCCCGCCGCGGGCCACTGGGTGACCAGTTCGCGCAACGGAATGAGCCCGTCGACAAGCAGCGCCAGCGTCAGCCGCGCCGAATCCATCGAACTCCACTCGCCGGCGATCATGCGCGCGACGCCCTCGTCGAGCCAGCGCGGCGCCCGCCGCTCGCCCAAGGCCAGGTACAGGTAGACATGGCTGAGTTCGTGCACGAAAACGTCGGCGTCGCCCCCGCGCAACCCTTCGCGCAACGCGCCGCTCGGCGAAAACAGGAAGATGGTCTTCTCGTCGACGCGCGCCGCGCCGGCCGACCATTTCGGCGGACGCTGATCGGGTTGGATGCTTTCGTAGGCCTCACGGTTCGGCACGAGCCGCACGACCACTTTGTCCGGCGGGTCGACGCCCAGGCCGTGCACGACGCGCCCGCGGAGCGTCTCGAGATTTTGCACGTATCGCGTCACGACGGCCAATTCCGACGTCGGGAAGATGACGCCGAAGTGTTGGGTGTCCAGCCGCGCCCACATGGGACCGGAGCCGGCGAAGGCGGCCGTGGGGGCGGCCGCGAACAACGCGACTGCCAGAATCCAGGCGCTGGGACGAATCGCGAATGCGGAATGCGGAATGCGGAATGCGGAATGGAGAACGGCGAGCAGCCAATGGCGAATGGCGAACAGAAAACGGCTAACGGCGCGGCGCCCGTTCATTCCGCATTCCGCATTCGGCGTTCCGCATTCCGCGTTCGCCATTCCCCGTTCGGCATTCCACATTCGGCATTCGCCATTCCGCATTCACTCATAGGCCGAGCTTGTCGCGAACCTGCGCGGCGGACAAGCCCCGCACGCGGATCGTCTTGGCGCGGTCGGTTTCGCCGGCGACGATTTCCAGCGCGCTTTTCGGCACGCCGAGTTTTTTCGCGAGCAGCTTGAGCAGATGCGCGTTCGCCTTGCCTTTGTCCGGCGCGGCGGTTACGGCGATTTTCAGCCGGCCGTCGTGCAGCGGGCCGAGGCGGTCGGCGCTGGATTTGGGGGCGATGCGGGCGAAGAGCAGAACGCCGTCGGCGGTTTCCTGAACCGGGCCGGTCACTTCTTGCCCAGAATGGCGACCTTGTCCGCTTCCGTGTCGTGACGCTTGGCGTCGCCGGCGGTCGCTTCGAGCAGCTTCAGGTGCGAGTGCAGGATGGCCGACAACTCGGCCTCGACGCGCGCCCGCTGCCGGCGCATTTCCGCGACGTCCTCGGCGAGTTTGCGCACCTGCTCGTGGGCGTTGCTGGTCAGTTTTTCGGCGTCGAGCCGCGCTTCGGCGAGCATGATTTCGCGCTCTTTGCGGGCGTTTTCGAGGATGTTTTCCGCCGCCTTTTGCGTCGAAATGATCGCGTCCCTGAGGATTTTTTCGTTCTCGATCAACTCGCCCAGGCGGTTTTTCGTCCGCTTCATTTCTTCCTTAAGTTCGGCGTTTTCCCGGACCGAGGCCTCCAGTTCCATCGACACCATGTTGAGAAACGAATCGATCTCGCCGGCGTCGTAACGGCCGCGCGTCTTTTTAAATTGTTGCTGCCGAATATCCAGAGGCGTGATTTTCATCTGTCGTCATCTCCCGCGGGTTGCCGCACGTTTGCGGGCGATTAATAGCAAGGACGCGATTTTTTTGCAATCGAGACGGCGGGCCGGCTGCGCCCGAAAGCGCCCGGAGGGGGCCAAATTGGGGGAACGCATTTTCCGCTTGAATTTTCCCCTCATCTGCCCTTAACGTGCGTCTCAGCCTCGGTCAAGGGATCTGCGAGAAAAACAAGACAAATCCGGGAGAGCTTCCATGCGGAAACTAATGTTCGTCCTCGCGGTCGCGGCGGCGGCGGTGCTGACCGGCTGCAACGACAGCAACCTGGCGGCGAAGCAGTTCGACGAATCACTGACGCGCATCCACACGGAGCAGACTTTCTTCAAAGATGCGCACGGGCGGTACCTGTATATCAACGGCGTCAACCTGGCCGACGCGAAGGCGGGACCCGCGGTCTACGACCCGATCTCGTTCGTGGGCAAACCGTTCCCTGTCGAGGATCTGGACAAGCACTTCGAGTTGATCCAGAAACTCGGCTTCAACTCGGTGCGCTTCGTGTTGCAATGGGAAGCGATCGAGCCGAACGAGCGCGGCGTCTACGACGAGGACTATCTCGACTACCTCGAGACGGCGGTGGCCGCGGCCCAGCGGCACGGCATCTATTGCCTGATGGACATGCACCAGGACATGTTCTCGCGCTGGCTGCGCAAATACTACAACGACCTTTCCGGCGTGAACGGCCTCCGGGACCCGGCCGAAGCGCAGTTCGCCGCGGCGCACGGCTTCAACAACAGCGTCAACGGCGACGGCGCGCCGGAGTGGGTGGTGCAGGCGGCATTGCCGTGGAAGAACGTCGGCGGTCCGTATTGGGGGCTGCCGTACTCGATGGCCCCGAAGCCGAGCGAAACGACGGACGTGCTGCCGTGGACGAGCTGGTACCTGAACGTCGGCACGTCGCTCGACGAGAACATCTGCTACGCGGCGCTGATTGCCGGCAACGACGTCTGGCCGAATTACCGCATCGGCGGGCAACTGATCGGCGACTACCTGCAAGACGCCTACGCCGGCGCGTTCGCCCAGGTGGCCGCGCGCATGAAGAATCATGACAACATTCTGGGCTACGACGTGATGAACGAGCCCG
>CAZHPN010000028.1:0-43860 GCA_964534375.1 uncultured bacterium
CGGACGTGTTCGCGGTGGGCGGCGGGATTCTGCATTACAATGGCTCGTCCTGGACGGCAATGCCAGTCTAATTGGATGCGAGCTGGGCGCCTCGCCGACGGAGATAATCGCCGACGGCGACCTTCGCAGCGCGTTGATTTCGTACGACTATCGCTCGATTTCTTGTTTTGACGCAGTGATATTTGTGACAGCCGCAGATTGCTTGGCGCGGCGGCGCCGCAACCCAAACAAGCCCGTTTTACGGGCGTAGGTTATTAGCCCAGGAATTTATTCCTGGGCACGCGCGCGGCACGGCGCCGCCCGCTTCCGCAACCCATGAAATGGGTGCAGGCGCCAGCGCAGGAATTCATTCCTGCTCCCGTTTTTTTACCCCGCTTGCGGGATGAATTCCCGCGGCGACCACCTGCACCCGCTGCACGGGTTGCGGTCCGGCAATGAATGTTTGTGGACGCGCGAATCCCAGCGATGAAATCGCTGGGCTATTTACCTCCGCCCCTCCGGGGCTTTAATCGCGGCGAAACGCTTGGCGCGAAATCTGCGGCCATTTGCGCAATCCGTGGCAAAAACCTTTGATTGCGTCCTCCGGCCGCGCTGCGAAAAGCGCTGCGCCCTACTCGCCTCGGACAGACCCGGCGATGAGGTCGCCGGCGGCGCTGGTGCTGCAAGCCCATCTTATGAACGTCGAGGCCCTTGAGGTCGCGGGCGATGGCCCGGGCGACGGCGCGGTCGATCGTCGCCGTGGCGTCGGCCTGCCCGAGGTGTTCGAACAGCATCCGGCCGGCGTTGATGGCGGCGCTGCCCTCGGGGAACGTCCGCAGCTTCCCGGCCGGCAAAGAAATGTTTGCGCGCGGGCGGGTCTTTGTTTAGTATGCGTCAAAACGAGCGCCGGCGCGGTCCCGCCGGCGGACCCGGCGGAAAGGGGCGGCAACGTGCGCATCACGGGCGGCGCGTTGCGCGGCCGGCGGATTCATACGCCGGCCTCGCCGCATTTGCGGCCGGCGCTGGAACGCCCGCGCGAGGCGATCTTCGACATTTTGCGCGAACGGATGCGCGACGCGGTCGTGCTCGACGCGTTCGCCGGCACGGGCCTGCTGGGCCTGGAGAGCCTGTCGCGCGGCGCGGCGAAGGCGGTGTTCGTCGAGTTGCACAAGCCGACCGTGCACTTTCTCGAGACGCTGTTGCGCGAGTGGGATCTGACCGACCGTTCGCGGGTATTCGCGGCGGATTTCTTGCGCGTGGCGCCGGCGCTGGTTCGGGAAGGCCCGTTCGACGTGGTGTTCGTCGATCCGCCGTACCCGAAGTTGCTCGCCGACGCCGTGTTGCAGACGGTGGCGAGATTGCGGCTGCTTGGCGCGGCGGGCGTGGTTGTTGTAAAGATGCATCACAAGCACGCGCTGACGCCGCCGCCGGAATTGGCGGTGCGCGACGAGCGGCAATACGGCGATTCCAAAGTGGTTTTTCTGGGGTGGAAAGCGGAAGGCGAAGCATGACAAAGCTGGCGGTTTACCCGGGAAGTTTCGATCCGATCACCTACGGCCACGTGGATTTGATCAAACGCGCGCGCGGCGTGTTCGACAATCTGCGCATCGCCGTCGCCGTCAACCCGCGCAAGAAAACGCTGTTCTCGCCGGAAGAGCGGGTCGAGCTGATTCGCGAATCGCTGGGCGATGACAAGATTCACGTGGAAACTTTTTCCGACTTGCTCGTGCAATATCTGACGCGCATCGGCGCCAAGGTGGTCGTGCGCGGCCTGCGCGCGATTTCCGATTTCGATTACGAGTTTTCCATGGCCATCACCAACCGCAATTTGAACGCCGACATCGAGACGCTGTTCCTGATGGCCAGCGAACCGTACATCTATTTGTCGTCCAGCATGGTGAAGGAAATCGTTTACTTCGGCGGCGACGTCTCGTCGATGGTGCCGCCGTACGTGTTGCGCAAAATGCAGGAGAAAATGTCCGCCATTCAAACGGATCATCTGTGAGGCGTTTCCGAACCGTTCGCCGATCCTTGCTTTCACCACGGAGGACCCGCTCATGAAACTGTCGCAACGCGTCGCCAAACTTACGCCGTCGATCACCATGGCTGTCTCGGCCAAGGCCAAGGCGTTGCAAGCGCAGGGTTTCGACGTGATCGATTTCGGCGCCGGCGAACCGGATTTCGACACCCCCGCGTTCATCCGCGAGGCCGCGATCAAGGCGATGCAGTCGGGCATGACCCGCTACACGCCGCCCAACGGTCTGCTGGCGCTGCGCCAGGCCGTGGCGGATTCCTATCGCGCCGAGCACGGGCTGAACTACGCGGCGAACAACGTGGTGATCACCTGCGGCGCGAAACAAGCGTTGTTCAACTTGTTTCAACTGCTTCTCGACCCCGGCGATGAGGTGATCGTGCCCGCGCCGTATTGGGTCAGCTACCCCGAAATGATCTGGCTGGCCGGCGGCGTGGCGAAGATCGTCGACACGACCGAGGCGACATCGTTCCGCGTCACCGCCGACCAACTGCGCGCCGCGATTACCCCGCGGACGAAGGCGCTGCTGCTCAATTATCCGTCCAACCCGACGGGCGCGGCGTATTCCCGCGCCGACCTGGCGGCGCTCGCGGCGGTCCTCGTCGACCGCGATATTTGGACGATTTCCGACGAAGTCTACGAGTATTTGATTTACGACAACTTCAAGTTCGTCTGTTTCCCGACCGTGAACGACAAACTGGCGGCGCGGACGGTTGTGGTCTCGGGCGCTTCCAAGACGTATGCGATGACCGGCTGGCGCATCGGCTGGGCGGTTGGCCCGGCCGACATCATCGAGATGATGAGCCGCTTCCAGAGCCAGTCGACGTCGAATGCGACGAGCTTCGCGCAGGCGGGGGCGATCGCGGCGCTGAAGAGCCCGCGCGACTGGTTTGCGCCGATGCACGCGGAATACGTGGCCCGGCGGGACTACATGGTGGACCGGCTGAACGCCCTGCCCGGCGTGCAGTGCTTCAAGCCGGAAGGCGCGTTTTACGTTTTCCCGCGCGTCGATTCGTACTACGGGAAATCGGCCAACGGCAAAGCGATCGACGGCTCGCTGGCGATGTGCGACTACCTCATCGAGCAGGCGAAAATCGCGGCGACGCCCGGCGTCGGCTTTGGGCAGGACGCGAACATCCGTCTCAGCTACGCGACGAGCATGGCGCAAATCGAGGCCGGCCTGGATCGTTTGGAAAGGGCGCTCGCTGCGTTGTAGAAAGATCACGACACGGGCCACAACCGCCTGTGTTGTTTTTCAACAGCGGCGGCGGCCAGTTGGCGAAAATTTTTACAAGCAACGATTCGTTGACTTCTTGGACGGAACTCGGGTAGTCTAACCGCCGTTCTAATCCGGGAGCGTTCCAATTATGCCGCTGAAACCATTGCGCCGCCGGCTGATTCTAATTTTTTGCGCGCTGGGACTCTGCCTCGCCCTGAATATTGCGTGGGCGGCCGCGCCGCCAGCCCCGCCGGCGGCGAAGCCGACCGCCGAGGATTGCCTCGGCTGCCATGACGGCACGATCGAAAAAACCGCGGCGGCGGATCGCGCCGGCATGGTCGAAGCCGTACCGCCGGATTGGAAACCGTCCGGGGCCAAGGCCGACTCGCAACGCGCCGGCGTGTCGCTCAAGATCGACCTCGGAAAAATGAAGAAGAGCGTGCACGGCGCGAGTTGCGACAATTGCCACGGCGACATCGCAAAGCTGCCGCACGCGGCGAAGGCGCAGCCCGTCAACTGCGGCGCCTGCCACAGCGAGGCGCAGGAGCCGTACGCCAAGTCGGCGCACGGCCAGGCCGCGAAAAAAGGCCAAAAATTCGCCGCGACCTGCGCCGATTGCCACGGCGGGCACGACATTCTCTCGTCGTCCGATCCGGCCGCGCGCACGAACCGCGAAAACATGTCGAAGGTTTGCGGCGAGTGCCATGTTGCCGGGCGGGTCCTGGCGCGCCGCGGCGAAGCGCCTTACGACGAATGGCGCACGAGCATTCACGGGCAGCAGAAAGACGGCAAGCACGTCAACGCCGCGTGCAACGATTGCCATGACAGCCACGCGGTGGAATACGAAGGCGGCCGAACCGCAAAGGCGAACATCGCCGCGTTGTGCGGCAAGTGCCACAAACAGGAACGCCAGGATTTCGAAACCGGCATTCACGGGACGGCGTTGGCCCGCGGCAATCTTTCCAGCCCGACGTGCACCGATTGCCACGGAACGCACGGCGTCCGCGGGCGACGCGACCCCGCTTCTCAGGTCTACGGGTTCCGCAGTGTCCAGAACGTTTGCGGCGAATGCCACCAGGCCGAACGCGTCAACAACCGGTTCGGCATTCGGATGACCGCCGAGAGCTACCGCAGCAGTTATCATGGTCTGGCCCAGGCGAAAGGCGACGTCCGCGCGGCCGATTGCGCGAGTTGCCACGGAGCCCACGCGATTCTGGAAAGCACCGATGCGCGCAGCAGCATCAACCCGGCGCACCTGGCCGAAACCTGCGGCAAATGCCACCCGGGGATCGGGCAGGGCGTGCTGGCCGGCCGGGTCCATCCGGAACTGCGCCGCGACGCGGGCTCGTTCGGCGAAAAGGCGCAGTACTGGGTGCGGTGGCTTTACCTCGGCCTGATCCCGGCCGTGCTCGGGTTCATGTTTTTCCATAACTTCATCGACTGGTTCGCCAAGATCCGCGCCCACCTGCGGCGGATGCGGGCGATGGGCGTCCACGAACGCCTGACGCGCGGCGAACGCCTTCAGCACATCGTGCTGCTATGCAGCTTCTCGACGCTGGCCGTCACCGGTTTCGCCCTGGTGTTCGGCTGGAGGATTCCGGGCATCTCCGGCGAGTTGAATGAAACGATCCGCGCTTACCTCCACCGCGCGGCGGCGCTGGCAATGATCGGTTGGGCGGCGTATCACACGGTCTGGGCGATGTTCACCAAGCGCGGACGCGGGTATTTTCTGGCGATGATGCCCACGATGAAAGACGCTTACGACATGGTTTATCTGATGGCGTACAACCTCGGACTGCGGCGCCAGAAGCCGAAGTTCGACCGCTTCAGCTACATCGAAAAAATGGAATATCTCGCGATGGTGTGGGGCACGGTCGTGATGGCGGTGACGGGCCTCATTCTCTGGTTGCCGCGGCTGTTCTTGCGCGCGATGCCGCTGTGGGCCTTCGACGTCGCCAATATCGTCCATTACATGGAAGCGATTCTGGCGACGCTGGCGATCATTATCTGGCATTTTTACTCCGTCCTGTTCAACCCGGAAGTGACGCCGATGGCGACGCAGTGGCTGACCGGCACGTTGACCGCCGAGGAAATGGAGCACGAACACGCCCTCGAGTGGGAGCGGCTCCAGCGCGAACAGCGCGCCGCGGCCGGACCGGCCGAACCGCCCGCCGAGCCGGGTGACGACCCGGCGTAGAGGCGCTGCCGACTCCGCGGTCCCCGACGTATTTTCCATGGCCACCCGTCTCGCATTTCTGGTATAATCGTTTCGACCAACGTTTAGGACGCTTGCGGTATTGGGTGTCGAGGGAGGTACGGGAGCGAATTTCGCCGGGGGATTCCGGGCGGCGGAACCCACGGTTGGGGGAGGTCAACATGGACAGAAAGTGTTGTCGGGCTTTCACGTGCGTGTTTTTGACATTCCTGCTTTTGCCGGCGATGAGGGGCGCGGCCTTGGCGCAGACGCCGCCCTTCGCCATTACCGTCGCGGAGAATCCGATGGGCGCCGGCCCGGGAGCGACGATCCAATTTTCGTTGACGCTCACCAACTACACGGCGGCGGCGATCAGCGTCCAAATGACCTGCACGGAATCGGCCGGTTGGGGCGCCTCCGGCCCCGCGACCGTTGACGCGGCCGCCGGGCAGAGCGCCCCGTTCGCGGTCACGGTCAGCGTGCCAGTCCATTATCCGCCGGTTGCCGAGAACATTCAGGTGAGCGGGAGCGCCAACGGTTCGCAGGCGTCAATCCTGCTGACGGCCGAATACTCGTGGACGAAAATCAGCTCCCTCCCGGTCGGGTTGGCCTTTCACAATGTCGTCTTCGACGGCGGAAGCAAGTTGTTTTATATCGTCGGCGGCTTCACCGATGCGTCGCTGACGCACAACACCGTGATGTACAGCTACGACCCGGCCGCCGACCAGTACAGCAGCGCGCTGGCCGCGCCGCCGACGCCGGTCGGATACGCCGGCGCGTGCACGATGAACGGCGTCATTTATTTGGTGGGCGGGCAGAACGCGTCCAGCGGGATATCCAACCAACTGCAAATTTACAGCATCGCCGGCGACCAATGGACCGCCGGACCCGCGATGCCGCAAGGCTTGATCGGGGCGGGCGTCGCCTGCGATTCGACGAACGGTCGCGTCTGGGTTGCCGGCGGCAGCACGGGCGAAAATGGGGATGTTCAAGATCTCCTTTACTACGACATCAACGCCAAGGATTGGGTGTCGAGCGGACTTGCGTCGATCCCGGCGGTTCACACCTCCGGCGTCAAGCTGGAATTCTACATCGACGAGGGCGTGCAGCTTTACTATGCCGGCGGCGGCAAGTGGGGTTATTATAATGCAGGCGGCAACTCCTGGTCGCTCGCCGATTGCGATGTGCTGTGGCGCTACTGGTCGGCCGCCGATTTGCAATTCCAAAACAGCGTGGACATTCCGACATTCATGACGGTCGCCGGCTCGATGTCGGAGACGGAGTGGACGGCCGACTACGACACGTCGCTGATGCGGCAGTTCAACGGCAGCCTGGATTGGTTGGTCGACGACGTCGCCCTGTTCAACGCCGTCGTAGGCGCCGACGGCCGCTACGACCAGAACGGCTTCTTTCACTTGTTCGGCGGGTACAACGATCAACTCGTCGTCACCTCCGACGCCTACGCCTATTGCTGGGGCTGCATCGTCGGCGGCGTCTGCTATCCGATCAATTCGACGAATCCGAGGAACTCGTGTCAGGTGTGTTCGGTCAACTTGACCTCGTTGGCCTGGACGACCAACCCCGACGGCTCGCCGTGCGACGATGGGATTTATTGCAACGGCGTCGACACTTGCCTCAAGGGCGCGTGCGTGCACTCGGGCAATCCGTGCACGGCCATTTCCACGTTTTGCCAACCGCTAACCTGCGACGAAGCGAAGCAGATGTGCGTGCCCGGCCCCGACCCCTGCATGCCGCCGTATTTGTGCGATCCGCAAACCAGCTCTTGCGTCATGGGCTGCACGGGGTGCCAGATCGCCGGCGCGTGCTACGGCGATGGCCAGACCGATCCCGCGAACGTTTGCCTGAAATGCGACGTGGCGGCCGACCCGACCGGCTGGACGAACAACGACGGCGCCGAGTGCGACGACGGCATCTTCTGCAATGGAACCGACGCCTGTTTGGGCGGCGCTTGCTCGGTGCACAGCGGCGACCCGTGCGTGGGCGGCGGCAGTTTTTGCACCGGCGTCGAGGTCTGCGACGAGGCCAACAAACGGTGCGACTTTTCGGGCAATCCCTGCCCGCCGCCGTTGATTTGCGATTCGGCGACCGACAGTTGCGTGTCGAGTTGCAGCAACGGTTGCGTAATCGACAGCGTGTGCTGGCCGGAAGGCGCCACGCAGCCCGGCAACCCCTGCTTGATTTGCCACGCCGCGCAAAATCCGACCGGTTGGACGGACAACGACGGCGCCGCGTGCGACGACGGCGTGTTCTGCAACGGCCGCGACACGTGCCTGGGCGGATCCTGTTCCGTGCACTCCGGCGATCCGTGCCCCGACGACGGCATCTGGTGCGACGGCACGGAATACTGCGATGAAGCCACCGCGTCGTGCGGGCACACCGGAAATCCTTGCCCGCCGGGCACGATCTGCGACGAAAAGACCAAGTCGTGCGATCCGGCCGACGACGACGTGTCGCCCGACGACGATGACGATGATAACGACGACGTGACGCCCGACGACGATGACGATGATAACGACGACGCGACGCCCGACGACGATGACGACGATAACGACGACGTGACGCCGGCCGACGACGACAATGACGATGACGCGTCGCCCGACGACGATTCCTCGCCCGATGACGACTCCTCGCCCGACGACGATTCGTCCCGCGCGGACGACGATATCGTTGTGCCCGACGACGACGCGTCGCCCGAGAAGCCGCGGCAAAATCCGAAAATTTCCAGCGGTTGCGGCTGCTGACAAAGGTTCTTCTGCGCTGACGGCGGCCGTCCGAATGCGGGCGGCCATTTTTCTGGCTGCGGCCGGCGAACGCTTGCCGCCGCAATCGGAAGCGGTCATACTTTCGCCGGCCATTCGAATCCACAAAACGGCGCCGCGGCGACCGGAAAGGAAATGGAGCGGATGATTCGTCCGTTGGTGTTGAGTCTGCTGCTGGTGTGCCTCGCCGCGGGCGCCGTTGGGGCGACGCAGGTCGGCGAGGATTACTGGATTTCCGTCGGTCTGTATCCCGTGGTCGCGGCCCAATACCAAATCAAGGCGGACCCCGCCGGAAAACGCGCCGATGCCTTGCTCGGCGGCGGCTTTGGCGTCGGCCACGCCAGCGGGTTCGCTTGGCAAGCGCTGATCGAAGGCGGCGGACTGCCTGTCGAGGATGCGGGCCAGTTTCGTCTCGAGGGCCGCGTCGGCTATTACTATGTGACGATCGGGCCGTCGTTCGCCGACACGGTCGCGCCGCGGACGTTGCCGACCCTCGGGCCGGCCGTTGCTTTCGATTGGCCGTTTTTATTCGGCGGCGAGCAACAGCCCACGGCGCGGGTGCACCAACTCGGCGTGTTTTATCGCCTGGATCTGCCGGTCGGCAAAAATTCAAGAGATTTCCAATTGCGGCAGCAGCTCGGCGTGCGTTTCCTGTTCGACCTGCCCGAGTTGCGCCGCATGTTTCTGCATACGGATACTCCGTGGCCGGGACCGTTCTTGAATCACTGACGCCGACGACGCGCGGGCAAGAATGATCGTCGGCAGCCGCCATTGGCGCACGTCATGAAAGCCGAATGGACCGACATAACGGTTGCGCTTCGACCCGGCGTCGTCTGTTGGCCGGGCGACCCGCCGTTCGAATCGCGCGCCGTCGCCAGCGTCGAAAACGGCGACGGCGCCAACGTCGCGATTCTCACGATCGGCTCGCACACCGGCACGCACATGGACGCGCCGCGGCATTTTTTCACGAATGGCGCCGGCCTCGACACGATGCCCCTTGACGCCGTCGTCGGCCCGGCGCGGATCATCGAAAGCCGCGATCCCGAGTCGATCAAAGCGGCCGAGCTGCAGGCGCTCGGCATTCGCGCCGGCGACCGGCTGTTGTTCAAAACGAGGAATTCGAGCGCCCGCTGGGACGCCCAGGAGTTCACGAAGAATTACGTGTCGATTTCGCCGGACGCCGCGCACTTTCTTGTCGAGCGCCGGGTGCGCTGCGTCGGCATCGACTATCTCTCGGTCGGCGGCATCGGCGAGGACGGCAAGGAAACGCACGAAACGCTGCTGGGCGCGGGCATCTGGATCATCGAAGGGCTCGACCTCTCCCACGTTGCCGCCGGCGAAGTCGACCTGGTCTGCCTGCCGTTGCGCATTCTCGAAAGCGACGGCGCTCCGGCGCGGGCAATCGTTCGCCCGCGGCGTCGGTCTCGCGCCCGCTGAATTCCACCTTGGAACGACGACCCCCTCAGATTTTTGACACTGGGTAGGAAAATCTGTATTCTGATTGGAGTTTTTCCGGGAGCGCGAGGTGGGCCAACGATCCTTCGGGTTCGCCGCAAACGAGCGGCCGGACGACCTGCTGCGGCACGAGCGGCCTTTGTGGCGGCGTGGCCTGCGGGTGGCGGGGATCGATGAAGCGGGCCGGGGCAGCCTCTCGGGTCCGGTCGTCGCCGCGGCGGTGGTCTTGCCGCCCAGCGCCGACCTCCCCGGCGTCACCGATTCCAAGTTGCTCACCGACGCCGAACGCCGCGCGTTGCTGCCGCTGATCTGCGAACAAGCGCTCGCCATCGGCGTCGGCGTGCGCAGCGCCCGCCGCATCGACACGACCGACATCCTCTACGAAACCAAGCAAGCCATGCTGGCGGCGGTCGCCCGCTTGCCGGCGCCGCCGGATTATTTGTTGATCGACGGCAACCAGCGCCTGGCGACGACGCTGCGCCAGCGCACCGTCGTGCATGGCGACCGGCTGAGCCTGTCGATCGCCGCCGCGTCGATCGTCGCCAAGGTGACGCGGGACGACATCATGCTGCGTTTGCACGAACGCTTTCCGCAGTACCAGTGGCGGGCCAACAAGGGCTACGGCGTGCCGGCGCACCTCGCGGCGCTGCGCGAATTCGGGCCGTGCTGCCTGCACCGGTTCACCTTTCGCGGCGTGCGCGCCGAGGATTCATGATCGCCGCCTGGCTGGCGCGGCTGCGCCGCCCGAAAGCCGCCCCGGACGAACCCGGCGACGACCGGCGCCGGCGCGGCAAGACCGCTGAGGATCTCGCGGCCGCGCGCGTCAAACGGGAAGGCGGCCGCATCGTGGCGCGCAACTGGAGATGCAAGCTCGGCGAACTCGACCTGATCGTCTGGGAGCGCAAGATCCTGGCCTTTGTCGAGGTCAAGAGCCGCGAGTCCGACGAGTTCGGCCGGCCCAGCGACGGTGTCAACCGGGCGAAACGGCGGCGCATCGAACGCCTCGCGCTGGCCTTTTGCCGACAGCGCCGGCTCGACCCGGAAACGCAACGTTTCGACATCATCGAAGTGATTTGGACCGAGCCGCCGGCCGTCGAGTGGCTGCGCGGCGCCTGGCGCGTAGGAGACTGACGCGTGGCGCAACTGCCGACTATTCGCCGCAGCATACTGGGCCGGATGCTGCTCATCACACTCGCGCCGGCGATGCTGCTGTTGTCGGCATTGAGCGTCTATTTCTACGCCCAGGCCCGCGCCAGCCTAGAAGACGAAATGAGCCGCCGGCTGATCGGCATGGCGCGGACGCTGGCCGCCCAGATCGATCCGGCGCCGGTCTTGCACTTCGTTCCCGGCGATGAACAAACCCGCACCTACCGCGCGATGGTCGAGAAACTGCGCCCGCTGGCCGAGGCCAACGACGCCTCGCGGGTGTACGTCGTGAAATTCGACGAATCCGTGTTGTTCGACACCGATCCCGCCGGCGTCGTCGGCGGAACGATGTACCAGCTCGCCGGCCACCGCCGCGAACTGAAACTCGTGCAGCAGGGCCGGGCGGCCGCGTCGCCGATGTTCAAGGGCGCCGGCGGGCGCTTCTATAAGGCCGGCTACGCGCCGCTCGCGGCGGACGGCGAAACCGCCGCGCTCGTCGGCGTCGACGCCGATGTGCGCTTTTTCGAACGCCTGCGCGAGATTCGCCGCAACCTGGCGCTGCTCAGTCTCTTCGGCTCGACGCTGTTGGCGGTGTTCAGCGTGCTGTTCGCGCGGCGGTTGGCGTGGCCGATCCGCCGGCTGGCCCGCTCGGCGACGCGCATCGGCGAGGGCGACTACGAAACGCCGGTCGCCGAGAAAACCGGCGATGAAATCGAATTGCTCGCGGACACGCTCAACGGCATGCGCGCGCGCATCGTCGAACGCGACCGCTATTTGCAGATGATGCAGCGCGGCATCGCGCACGAGGTGCGCAATCCGCTGGGCGGCATGGCGCTTTATTGCGATATCCTCAGCGACGAACTCGCCGCGCGGCCGGACTTGCTGGCGCACGTGGAAAAGATTCGCCGCGAGGTGAAGGGCCTGGACGCCGTCGTCAACGAATTTCTCGATTTCACGAAGGAGCAGGCGCCGGATCGCCGGCGCGTCGACGTCCGCGATTATCTGGCGGAATTGTTGATGTTCTATGCGGGCATGGCCGAACGGCAGGGCGTCCGCGTCGTGAAAACCGTGGCCGCCGATGTGCATTTCGCGGCCTTCGATCCGGATTTGCTGCGGCGCGCGCTGCACAACCTGCTGCTCAATGCGCTGCAAGCGATGCCCGACGGCGGCGAACTGCGGCTCGACGCCCGCCGCCGGCCGGGCGAACTGGAAATCTGCATCGCCGACACGGGCAAAGGCATTCCGGAAAGCAACCTGGCGCACGTCTTCACGCCGTTTTTCACGACCAAGGACACGGGGACGGGCCTGGGTCTGCCGTTCGCGAAAAAAGTCGTGGAAAGCCACGGCGGCCGCTTGATTCTCGAAAGCCGGATCGGCGAAGGGACGCGCGTGTGCGTGAACCTGCCGCAGACCGCGGAAACGGAGGCATCATGAGCAACATCCTGGTGATCGACGACAACCAAACCATGCGCGAGGGCATGGCGGTCATTATCGCGAAAATGGGCCACCGCGTGTTCAGCGCCGCCAACGGTCCCGAAGGCCTGCAGATCATGGAGATGAATTCGCTCGACCTCGTGCTCACGGACCTGCGCATGGAAGGCATGGACGGCATCGCCGTGCTCGAAGAAATCAAAGCGCGCCGGCCGGAGACGGTGGTGATGATCATCACCGCCTACGGCGCGATCGACACGGCGGTCGACGCGATGCGCAAAGGCGCGTTCGACTTCATCACCAAGCCGTTTTCGCAGGAGGAGTTGCGCTTTCGCGTCGACAAGGCGCTCGAACACCAACAGCTCGGCAAAGAGAAAGTGCGATTGGAGCGGGAAAACGCGTACTTCCGCGAATCGGAGAAGAGCGAATTCAATCCCGAGGAGATGATCGGGGATTCCGGGGCGATCCGGAAAATCAAGGAACAGATCAAGAAAATCGCCGCCGGCGATTCGACGGTTTTCATTCACGGCGAGAGCGGCTCGGGAAAGGAACTGATCGCCCGCGCCATCCACGAGGCCAGCCCGCGCTGCGACGGGCCGTTCATCAAGCTGAATTGCTCGGCCCTCGCCGAAGGCATTCTGGAGAGCGAGTTGTTCGGGCATGAGAAAGGCTCCTTCACCGGCGCCTACAAACGGCGCATCGGCCGGTTCGAATTGGCCGACGGCGGCACGTTGTTTCTTGACGAGATCGGCGACATCAGCCCGCTGATTCAGTTGAAGTTGATGCGCGTGCTGCAGGAGCGCGAATTCGAGCGGGTCGGCGGCGTCGCGACGATCAAGGTCGATGTGCGGCTGGTGACCGCGACCAACAAAGACCTGAAAGAGGAGATCAAAAAGGGCGCGTTCCGCGAAGATCTTTATTACCGGCTGCACATCATTCCCGTCGCCGTGCCGCCGCTGCGCGAACGAATCGAAGACCTGCCGCCGCTGGTGGACCATTTTCTCCGCAAACTCGCGCCGCGAACGCGCAAGCAGGTCAAAGGGGTAACCGACGAGGCCATGAAAAATCTCGCCGGCTACTCCTGGCCGGGCAACATCCGCGAACTGGAAAACGTGATCGAGCAGTCGATGGTGTTGTGCGAAGGCGACGTAATCGGCGCCGCCGACCTGCCCAGCTTCATTTCCGGCGGTTGCGGGGACGAGGCGAGCGGGCGGCCGGCGCTGGGCTCGAAGCCGCTGCCCGATCTGCTTGACGACATCGAACGCGAGTTGATCACCGAGGCCTTTCGCAAGGCGGGCGGCGTCAAAACCGAAACTGCCCGGCTGCTCGGCGTCAAGACCAGCGCCCTCTACTACAAATTGGAGAAATACGGCCTGATTTCATGAGCGACGCATGGCGACGATAGGGTTGGCGCACGCGCGGCGGTTCGCGTTGGCGATCGCGTTGGCGATCGCCGCCGCGGTCGTCTGCGCCGCCGGCGCGCGTGCGGCGCCGGCGGCGGCGCCCACGCCCGATCCGCCGGTCGTGCGGTCGCTCAAGGCCGAATATCAGGGTCTGGTCGCCGCGGCGCGGGCGCTGACCGCCCGGCAGAAGGATTTGCTGGCGCGCCAGAATGCGCAGGCCCGCGAAATCGAGGCCTTGCAGGATTCCGAGCCGGGGTTGCTCGGCCGGCTGCGGCTAGAACGATTGCTGGCGGCCAACCTGGCCCTCTCCAATCAATTGAGCGAGATCGCAGCCGACCTCGCGGCCAACGACAAAGCGCGCGGCGGCGTGCGCGAAGCCGTGTACCGCGCTTACACCAACGAGATGGAAGAGGTCGTCCGCAATCTGCGCCAGGCGACCGACCGCGGCGCCGCCCGCCGGCTCGCGCATCGTTTCTACGAATTGCTCGAACGGCGCGCGCCGTGGCAGACCGTCGCCGTGCCCGAAGGCGACTTCAGCCGCACCGCCGTCGAGGTCGGCGACCAGGACAGCGCGCAGGATTTGTCGGCCAAGGCCGATCTGCTGGCCGACCTGGCGGCCAAAGTGCGCGCGGCGATCGCCGACGTCGACAAGGAAATTCAACGGCTGCGGCGCGAGACGAAGCTCGCGACCGAAATGAACGCCATGGTCAAGGAAATGAATTTGTTCGAGGAGGGCGCCCGGTTCACCCGCCGGCCTGAAGACGCCGCGCGGGTGCCCGAAACGCTGCCGAATCCGCCGACCGGCGCCGATGACCGCGCCCTCCTGGCGACGCCGTTGCTGCCGGAGCAGCAGGAGGCCCTGGGCGCCGAGCGCGCCGCGAAATCGTGGTCGAACGAAGTCAAACGGCTGGAAGACGAGCGAAAGGCGTTGAGCCAATTGTTGAGCGAGTTGACCGCGCGCGCCGACGCCTTGCGCAAGGCCGCGCACGAACGGAAATCCCGCGACGCGGCCGGGGGCTAGGTCCGTCGCGGCAGGGCGTTCGTCGCCCGGGAAGAACGGCATGAAACACATCTGGCGCCGCAGGCGATGGTTGGGTTGGCTGGCGGGAATCGTCGTGGCGCTCGCCTGGCGGCCGCCCGGCGCCGCGGCGAGCGACATGGACATCCAGAATCGCGTGTCGGTCGCGCTGGAAAACGACGACAACGTTTACCTGACGCATACGGGCGTGCGCGCCGACGAACTGGGGCGGTTGTTTTACGATTTCGATCTCAATTGGCGCATCACGCCGAACAATCTGTGGCAGACGGATTACCAACTGGGGGCCAAGGTCTATTTTCATCAGACGAGCCAGGATGCGATCATCAACCAACTTCAGTTGGGTTACATGAATTTCTCGATCCCGACCGTGCAATTCGGGGTGCAGGCGACGGGCAAACTCCGCCTCATCGACAGCGCCCTGGAGGATTACTTGAAATTCATCGGGCGGGGTTTCGTCGGCGACCGCTTTCTGGACGCGTTTTACGTCGGCGTGCATGCCGAATATAGCCAGTTTTATTTCCGCGCCTATCGCGATTACGATTACTGGACCCAGCGCTACGGCGCCGACGCGCGTTACGATCACCAGCGCGATTTCTCCGCCGGCGTCGTTTACGATTTCGAGCGAAAAACCTTTCCGTACGACGCGTTCCGGAACATCGGCGGCGCGGCGAACCCCGTGCTGGTCCAGGGCATCCGTCCGCGCGCCGACGATTTGAATGAAGTTACGGCGCAATTTCGTTACCAGACCACGTTTGCCGAGACGCTGCCGTTCCTGGGCACGTTCAGTTACACCTATCAAGACTATCGCTCGAATTCCTTCGGCGATTCGTACGACAATCACCGCTTTACGCTCGGACTTTCGCAATACATCGTTCACGAACTGAGCGTGCACTTCCTTGGCGTGTACCAGATCATCGAGGCGGGCCAAAAAACGTTGATTCCGCAAAGCTTCACGATCGAGGAAGAAGACGAAAATTACAACCAGGTCGAAGCGCGCATCAACTACGGTTTCACCGAAAACCTGAGCGTTTACGCCGGGTACCATCGCTACTGGAGCGCGTTTCCGAACCCGCAGTTCAGTTTCGTGAAGAACGTCTATGGAGTGGGGTTTGCTGCATCGTTTTGAAAACAGCGCGCGGCGGATTTTCGTGGCGAAACATCGAAAACTTGACGTTGCGATTCCGGCAGTTGCGGATAACTAGACGGTATCGTTGAGGTTTTTGTGTGGCACAGATGTTGCGAATAACAGTTACGCGTGTTACGCTGCGCGTAGCTTGTACGAGGTGGATCGTGTCTCGATTTGGATGTTTGGCGATCACATTCGCGATCGCGTTGGTGGCTGCCGGCTGCGGCGGCAAAGGCCTCGGCCTGGCGAACCCGTTCGGCTCGTCGGGCGGTCAGGGCTCGTCGTCCGCCGAGGGCCAGGCGCACCTGCAGAACGAACAAAACCACGCTGGCATCACCGTGACCATCGTCGAGATCAACGTCAGCCTGATCACCAATACCGAAGGCGTTTACTCGCTGGTGAACCAATTGGCCGACGGCGACTGGACGTTGCGCGCCGTGTATCCGTACTTCTCCGCCCAGGAGCAATCGTTCACGGTCATCAACGGCGTGCTCGAGAATTCGTTGCAGACGATGCTGCTGCCCGAAAAGATCGCCTTTACGGTCACCACGGACAAAACGAGTTACACGTACGGCGAGACGGTTTTTGTCACGCTTGAGGCGGTGAACGTGACCTCCGACCCGGTGACGATTGACTCGATGACGAGTCCCTTGGAAGCGTTCGCCGTGCGCTTTAACGGCCAGACGGTCGCCGGCGGATTGTTCCCAGGGCAGAACTCGGAACCGGAGCAAGTCACCTTGGAACCCGGCGTGCCGCAGCAAAGCCAATGGAGTTGGACGATCGACAATCCGGATCTCGCGGCCGGCGAATACCAAATTTACGGCATACTTACGAATTCCGGGCAATACCCGGACTACTTCGATCCGAACTCCGACCTCGCGGCGCAATTCAACGACTCGCTCTTCACCAAGTTCACGCCCGCGACGATTACGCTGACCGCACAATAGCGCGAGCGCCTGCCAGGCGGCGCTAGATGCCGGCGCCCTGGTTGAAGGCTTCGGCGATATTGGCGGCCTGCGTGATGCGGCTTTCGGGCGGCACGCCTTGCGTCAGCCAGACGTTGCCGCCGATCACCGAGCCGCGGCCGATGACCACCGGCCCGAGAATCGTCGCCCCGGAATAAATGACCACGTCGTCGTCGACTTTCGGATGGCGGTCGATGCCCTTGATCGGATTGCCGTGCTCGTCGAGCGGAAAGCTCTTCGCGCCGAGCGTCACGCCCTGGTACAGCCGCACGCGTTTGCCGATGCGCGCCGTTTCGCCGATGACCACGCCGGTGCCGTGGTCGATGAAAAACGCTTCGCCAATTTCCGCGCCGGGGTGGATGTCGATGCCGGTGGCGCTGTGCGCCGCCTCGGTGATGATGCGCGGAATCAACGGCGCGTCGAGCCGGTGCAGTTCGTGCGCGAGCCGATAGTTGGTGATCGCCAGGATGCCGGGGTAGCAAAAAATCGTCTCGTCCGGGCTCTTCGCGGCCGGGTCGCCCTCGAACGCGGCTTGGACGTCCGTCGCCAGGAGCCGGCGCACCTCGGGAAGCCGCGTCAAAAACGCCGCCGTGATCTCGTCGGCCCGGCCCTCGCATTGGTCGCAACGCTCGCCCGCCTCGCCGCAATTGAAGCACAGGCCGCGCATGACCTGCTCGCGCAGCGTGCGGCGCACTTCGTCCAGGACGTTGCCGACGTAGTACCGCACGCTGTCCGGTTCCAATTCGCTTTCGCCGAAATACCCGGGAAACAGCACGGACCGCAGCGATTCGACCGTTCTGACGATCGTGTCGCGCGACGGCATCGGCCGCGAATGGGGCCGCCGCGCGACCACGGCGTTGACCTGCACCAGTTCGTTGACGACCGCGGACAGGACCGAGCGTCTACTTGGTGGTTGCGTCATAAAATTCCTCGAAGAGCCACGTCGAAAGGTAACGCTCGCCGGAACTGGGAGCGATGGCGACGATCAGCTTGCCCTCGTTTTCCGGACGCTTCGCGACCTGCAGCGCCGCCCAGGTCGCCGCGCCCGACGAGATGCCGACCAGAATGCCCTCTTCGCGCGCCAGCCGCCGGGCGATGTCGCCCGCGTCCGCCTCGGTGACTTGGATGATCTCGTCGATCAAATCGGTCTTGAGAATCTTCGGCACAAAGCCGGCGCCGATGCCCTGAATCTTGTGGGGGCCCGGCTTGCCGCCCGACAGCACGGGGCTGCCTTTGGGCTCGATCGCGATCGCCCGGAACGACGGCTTGCGCTGCTTGAGAACCTCGGCGACGCCCGTCAGCGTGCCGCCGGTGCCGACGCCGGAGATCAGGAAATCGACCTGGCCGTCGGTGTCTTTCCAAATTTCCTCGGCGGTCGTTTCGCGGTGGATCTTCGGGTTCGCCGGATTGTTGAATTGTTGCGGCATATAGTAGTTCTTGTTGGCCGCGAGGAGTTCGTCCGCCTTGCGGATGGCGCCCGGCATGCCTTCCGACCCGGGCGTCAGCACCAGTTCGGCGCCGAGAACCTTCAGCAGCTTCCGGCGTTCGATGCTCATCGTTTCCGGCATCGTCAGGACCAGGCGGTAGCCCCGCTGCGCCGCGACGAACGCCAGGGCGATGCCCGTATTGCCGCTGGTCGGCTCAATCAACACGGTGTCCTTCGTGATTTTGCCGGCCTTCTCGGCCTCGACGATCATCGATAGGCCGATGCGGTCTTTGACCGACGAGAGCGGATTCTTCGACTCCAATTTCAGCACGACCGTGGCCTTGGCGCCGTTGGTCACTTTGTTGAGTTTCACCAAGGGCGTGTTGCCGATCAATTCGGTGATGTTTGCCGCGATCTTCGACATAGCGGTTCTCCTTCGTTGTTTCGTGGTTTCTATTTAATTCAACTTCTAAGGTGCTCACGAACGCCAACGGGTCAACGACATCGAGCGAACGAGAAATTGCTCATTGTGGCCGAATGGTCGAAGCGCCGGAAGCGCCGGCTTCTCGGGTCGGCCGCGTTGTTATTTGACTTGCGCTTCATCCAAACCGCCTCACGTTGTCTTACCTGAACTTAAATAAAGATGCAGCGATTGTCAACAGAAAGTATACGAAAACGGTGTATTTTATTTTGTGATTGTATTTCAGTTTCGTAACATCTTGTAATTATAACGAATCCATAAATGTTAATCACGCCGTTGAAGTAGGATTTAGAAAACAATCTTCCGCTGTCTACGGTTCTCCGCTGGGAACCAGGCCCGTGTCGCGCAGCCACTCGGCGATCTTCCCGGCCTGCCAAGCGAGCACCACCGGAGGCGGGTGCAGCATTCGGTATTCCCTCGATGAGTTCGGAGCGGCGAGGCGGAAAACTGGCACATCCAGGTCGCGAAAATAGGGCTCGTACGATGGGTACTGTTCATCGGAAACATACGGCCCGACGAAAATTGCGATTCGGACACGAGCCTGCGCCTCGCGAACGAACGAGCGAAAAGCGCTCACATTCCGCTCCTCGAAGAGGTCGCGCCGTCCGGCGCAATTCGCCGCGATCAGCGCCGCCAGCCGAGCCGTGGCGGAATGAGTCAACAGCCACGTTTCCGCGGCGTGCGCCGGCGCTCGACGCGCCAGTCCGCCGAGCTGCGCGTCCCAAAGCGACGGGTCGCGAGCGAAATAGGGAGCGATCGGCGCGCCGATGATAAAGGCGGGTTTGCCCGCGTTCGACAGGCAAAACAGCAGCAGGTCGGGCTGCAGATTCGCCAGCGCTTCCCGCGCCAGGAAAGCCGATTGCGCGGCAACCTGCGCGCTCGTGCCGAGATTGACCGTCTCGTAGCGCACGGCGCCGCCAGCGAGCGACGATTCGAGCTGCGCCGGCCAGGTCTGATCGTCGCTGACCTCCGTGCCGAAAACGTTCGAGCCGCCGACGCAAACGATGCGATACACTCCGGGCGCCTTGGCGGCGGATTGCTCCCGCCCGCGGGCCCCGAGCGAATTGATGCGCATAGTGAACCGGCCGTAGTGACCGACGCCGGCGAACTCGGAATTCGGACGCAAACGATACGCCAGGTCGGGATGGGGATCGGCCACGTGCAATTGCGGGTACCCGGCGTACCAATACAGATTCCGGGCCAGAAACCGCCAATCGAGGGCCAGTCCGCGAACCGCCGCTTCCAAGCCGGCCAAGCTCAGCAGCATCGCGGCGACGGCGACGAGCCACTTGCGGACCGATCGTCTGCGAACGCCCCTCACCATCGACCTCGCGGGCTGCCGACTATTGCTGCGCTTTTTTCTTGAGCGCCTGGATCTTGTTCAGGTCGGCGAGCGCCTCGGCGTTGCGGCCCATGTTTTCATTGAGTTGCTCGCGCATCTGCAGGACGGAAATGTTGTCGGGGTAATCGGCAACCACCTTGTTGAGCAGCGCCAGCGCCTTCTCCTTTTTGTCCTGCTTCGTATACAGCGCGGCCTTGTTGACGCGGGGCTCGATCGCCTTCGGCGCAATCGATATCGCCTTGTCCAGGTCGGCGAACGCTTCCACGGCGTGTTCGAGCGACGCGTGCAATTGGCCGCGCAAATTGTAGCCCTCCCAGGCGTTGGGATAGGCGGCAATTAGTCGATCGATCGTCGCCAGGGCCGCGTCATTTTTGCTCTGCATCCGCTGGAGGGCGGAGAGCATGACGTACCATTCCGGGATTTCTTTGCAATAAGGCTCGGCCGCCTGAATCGTCTTCTCGGCCTCGGCCGGCCGGCTCAAGGCGATCTGCAAATTGGCCTTGGCGAAATGAATTTCCGCGAGCTGCGGCGCCAACTCGATCGCCTTCGTGAAATCGGCCAGGGCGCCTTCGGCTTCGCCGTATTGTTGCCGGATGAAAGCGCGGCCCATGTAGCCCGCGTAAATATCCGGCGCCGCCTCGACCGCCTTTTGGATTTCCGCTTTGGCCTTGGTCGGGTCGCCCATCATCACATAGGTCGACGCGAGTTCGAGATAGACCTTGTAGGGCCGTTTGTCGCGCTGCATCGCTTTCTCGAATTGCAGCAGTGCGTCATCGTTCTTGTCGCGGAAACGGTAGATCGCGCCGCGCGCCAGATACGGCTCGGATTTCGTGGGATCCAGCGTGATCGCCTGGTCCAGCGCCGCCGCCGCTTCGTCGAACATGCCGCCGCTGAACAAGACGATCCCCAGCGCGTACAGGTCGCGCGTGTTCTTGTCGAGTTCCACCGCCCGGTCGGCCTGCGCCTTCGCCTGCGGGCCTTTACGCTGCTTGGCAAACGTCAGGGCGAGCGTGGCGTGGCAGTCCGCGCGCGTTTCGACCTGGGCGAGGGCTTTTTCGAGGTCCGCCTGAGCATCCATGACGCGGCCGGTTTCGAAGTATGCATCGCCGCGTAAACAAAGAAAATCGGGCGTGCCGGCTTCGGCCTTGTTTTTCTCCAATAAGGCCAAGGCCTTGGCATATTCCCGGGCCGCGATTTGAGCCTTGACGTCGGCCTTCCAGTCGGCCGCGGCAAGCGCCGGCAGGATCGACGCGGATAAGAACAGAATCACAAGCAACCAACCGGTTCGACGCATTTCGTGGTCTCCCGAAGAGGACGGTGGAACATACCACCACTTGGTTTGACAAGAAAGCGGTTTGCTTTACATCTTGCGCACGACGACGCACGAGTTGGCGCCGCCGAAGCCAAACGAGTTTTTCAGCAAGACGTGCGTTTCCTGCGCGCGGCCGTGGTTGGGCACGTAATCGAGGTCGCACTCGGGATCGGGCGCGGTCAAATTGATCGTCGGCAGCACCCAGCCGCGCTGCATCGCCGCCAGCGCGAGGACCATCTCGATCGCGCCGGTCGCCCCGAACGCGTGGCCGTGCATCGACTTGGTCGACGAAACGGGGATGCGGTAGGCGCGTTCGCCGAACGCCTTCTTGATCGCGCGGGTTTCGGCCAGATCGCCCGCGCCGGTCGAGGCGGCGTGCGCGGAAATGTAGTCGACCTCTTCGGGCGCCACGCCGGCATTTTCCATGGCCGCGCGCATGGCGCGCGCCCAACTCTCACCGGTCGGCTCCGGGCTGATGATATGGTAGGCGTCGTTGGTCAGACTGTCGCCGAGGATCTCGCCGTAGACTTTCGCGCCACGCGCCTGCGCGTTTTCCAACGGCTCCAGAATCACGACGCCGCAGCCTTCGCCTTTGACCAGGCCGGCGCGGTCGGCGGAAAACGGCCGGCAGGCGCGCTCGGGATTCGCCGTCGGGTTGATCGCCCGCGCGCCGGTGAGCGAGCCGTACATCGCCAAGCCGATCGCCGCCTCCGTGCCCCCGGCCACGGTCACGTCGGCGCGGCCGTGGCGAATGAAATCGGCCGCCAACGAAATCGCGACGCCGCCGGTCGAGCAGGCGTTGACGACCGCGACGTTCGGGCCGCGGAACTTGTGCGTCAACGCAACCAATCCGGAAGGCATATTGCCGGAGATTTGCATGATGTAAGAGCCCGGCATTTGTTCGGCTCGCTTTTCGACGAAGGCCATGTGCAGCGCGCGGTGCCACGTCCAATTGCCGGTTACCGCGGTGCCGATCAGCACGCCCGTGCGGTCGCGCAGATCCCCGGGGAAGGTCAGGCCGCTGTCGTCGAGCGCTTCCTTCGCGGCCGCCAAGGCGAACAGCACGCACGGATCGTAATTGTCGACGTACTTCGCCGGCGCGAATTTTGCGGCGTCGAAGCCGGTGACGACGCCGCCGACCTGAATCGGGATCTTCGCGCCGTATTCGCCCCACATGTATTTGTCGCACCGCGCGATGGCGTTCGTGCCGGCAAAGGCCGCTTCGACGGCCTCGCCGACGGTGTTGCCCAACGCGCAGACCACTCCCATCCCCGTGATGGCCACTCTTCGATGCATGCCTCGCTCCGTCTCCAAAGAAAACAAAAGCTCGCGCCGTGGCGTGCCGCTTTGAAGCTATGGGAACACAGAACGGGGCGAAAACCAAGGCCGAAAATCTTCTCTTGTAATGTGGACGCGTAACCGTTAACATCCGCCGACTAGGTTAAAGAAAAACAACCGAACTTGGGCGCCCATGCTGGTATTTTACTGGTTCCTGCTGATCCTGACGGTCGCACTGGCGTTTTTCCTCCTCTGGGTGCTGGCGAAATCGCGCGGCATCGGCCACGGGGCGATCGTGCGCGGCACGGCGAAGGCGCGAGCGCTGGCTGAACGCGGAAAGCACAAACGGGCGCTGCGCCGGCTGTTCCGCGTGTTGCGTGCCAACGGTTGGGACTATCTGAAATTCGTGCGGCTGAAGGAAACGAACCGGCAAGTGACGATCAAGGACGCCGGCGGCTTTTTTCCGCGCGGCCTCCGGGCCCTCAAGGTCCTCTCGGACACCAATCTCGGGTGGGTCTCCGACGGTTTTTTTCTGATCGATGAAATTTATGAAAAGCAAGGCGAATCCGCCAAGCGCGAACGCCTGCTCAGCGATTTCCGTTCTTTCGTTGAAGCCTATGGCGCGGAAATGAATCGCGGCGAACGGGCGGCCATTCTGTCCCGGGCGAGCTATCGTCTGGCGGGCGTCGAATATGCGGCCGACAACGTCCGCACCGCGATGCACATGGAAATCACCGGTTTCTTGAACAAGATTGAGAGCCTGTACGCCTACGGCGATCAGGCCGGCATCAAGACCATGCTGCCGTTCCAGCCGTCGAAGGAAATGCGTACGGCGTTGGCCGCCCAGGGTCGGTCGGCGGAACTAGCCATCATTGCGCCCATTGTGGAACGAGCGATCGTCGACAACGGCGCGCGCATCGACTGGGGGCGAACGACGCGGGACATCGACAGCTTCTTGACCGGCCGGCTGACGCAACTGGACCGCGATCGCGACATCGCGGTGATGATCTACGAGAAAGTTGTCGGCAAGGCCGAACGCGCCGACGAGAAGAAGGACAAGGTCAAGGAACGAGAGCCGAACGACGACCAGGGGGGAGGGCCGCCGCCGGTCATTCATTTGTAATTCGGAGGCAACCAGCGCTCGCGGGCGCATCACCTGAATCGGGGGTTGGTCATGGGCAATATCGATCTGGGCTTGGCGTTCTCCGAAGCGTGGGAAGTCTTTTCGAAAAACCTGGCGACCATGATCGTCGGTGCGCTGCTGACCGCGATAATCGGCAGTTTCAGTTTCGGAATCCTGGCGCCGGCGATGGCCGGCGGAATGTACTTCATCGTCAAGAAAGCCTTCGCGGGGCAGACGCCTGAAATCGGGGACGTGTTCAACGGCTTTTCGAATTTCGGCAATCTGTTTATCGGCGGGTTGATTGCCTTCGCGTTATCGCTGGCCGGCGGGCTCGCCTGCTGCATCGGCGTCTTCGTGACCTCGGGCATCCTCCTCTTTCTGTTTCCGTTGATTGTGGACGGCAACACCGCCGGCGAGGCTTTCAACAAGTGCTGGGCGGCGTTCAAAGAGAACTGGGTTGGCTTCGTCGTGCTGTCGTTGGTCGTCAGCATCGTCATGGGCGCCGGCAGCATTGCCCTTTATGTCGGGTCGTTTTTTACCATGCCGTTTGGCATGTGCATCACGTGGGCGGCTTACAAGCAGGTGTTCCCGGATACGGTCGCCGGCGTCGCGGCCGCCTCGACGTCGATCAATCCGTAACGCGGCGGACCAACTCTCGAAATCATCAACCGCGAAGGCGCCTTGGTCCGCCAAGGCTATGCCGTGGTCGCGCTGCGGCGGGCCGCGAAGAAGCGCTGCTGGAGTCATTGTTAACAAATGCACACGAACTCGGCGAGCGGGATCTGGATTCGCCGGGACGTGTTCTACTCTTTCGCTTGCCAGCGGAGAACTTGAAAAAGTCGGATCGAACTCTCCGGGTCCATATCGACGAATTTGACGCCCAAGAGGAAAGAGCGCGGGAAGAATGCGCCGCGATCGGCGCGGACGACGGTGAACTCCGCTTCCACGGCAAGTTTCTCGCCGCCGAACCGATGCTCGATTCGCAAGCAGCCGCTGCGCCCGGCGAGGCGGCCGCGTTCGTCCGCTTGCCGCGGGAAAACGGCAAGCAGCGCGCCGCTCATGCTGACGTTGACGCACTGGGCGCTCCATACCGAGTCCCCGATGCGCACGAGGATTTCCGAACCGAGGTCCGCTCGTTTGCGGCGGCGTTGCTCGGCGCTTCGATGTTCGACGTCATCGCTCATGGGCTTTTCCGATAATAGTCGACGCCGTGGAACTCTTCCCGAACAAAAAACTGCGTGACGCCGATCAGCGACTCGCTGGAGCCGATGAGCAGCACGCCCTCCGGGCGCAGATGTTCGGCCAGCCCGTTGAAGACCGCGCGCCGATTCGCCGTGGAGAAGTAAATGGCGACGTTGCGGCAAAAAATGATATCGAAGAGACCGGCTTGCGGGAAGCCGGCCGTCAGATTCAGCGGCGCGAACGTGGCTTGCGCGCGAAGTTCGTCGACGATGCGCCAACCGCCGTTGTCGGGGACGAAGAACCGTTGCAGCCGCCGCTCCGTCAGACCGCGCGCCGCCTCATTGGCCGAGTACCAGCCGCGGCTGGCGACGGCCAGCGCGTGTTCCGAAATGTCGGTCCCGAGGATCCGAATCCAATAACGGTTCAAGTCGAAAAGCAGTTCTTTGAGGACGATGGCGATGCTGTACACCTCCTGGCCGGTCGCCGCCGCCGCGCTCCAAATGTCCAACCGTGGCCGGCCCCCGCGACCCGGCCCCATCTGCCGCTCGAGCACGTCCGGGACGAGTTTGTGCGCGAGCAGGTCGAACGGTTGGTGGTCGCGAAAGAACGAGGTCTCGTTGGTCGCCACCGCATCGACGATCCGGCCGGTCAGACGGCCCGTGGCGTCCGCGCGCGCAAGACGGATCAACTCGGCGTAGTTCGGAACCCCCTCGTGTTGCAGCAAGGGGCCGAGGCGGCTCTGGACCAGGTAGTCTTTGGTCGAATCCAGAACGATGCCGGAGGCTTCGTGAACGAACGCCGAGACGAGCGACAACTCCAGCGGCGATACGGCCGCGCTCACACCTGCCTCTGCACAAAGGAAACGAAGCGCGACACAAGATCCTCCGGCGAGGCGATGAAATCCACGATGCCGGCCTCGATCGCCGCGGCCGGCATCCCGAACACGACGCTGGATTCTTCGTTCTGCGCCATGACGAACGCGCCGCGCGCTTTCATCGACTGCAATCCGCGAACGCCGTCCTTGCCCATGCCGGTGAGAATGATACCCAGCGCCCGGCTGCCGTAAACGTTCGCCACGGAGCGGAATAGGTAATCCGCCGACGGCCGGCAGTCGTTCTCCGCCGGATCGTCGTTCACCAGGAGTCGAACGCCGCGATTGTCGGCGCCCCGGGCGACGCCCATTTGGCGCCCGCCGGGGGCGAGGTACACCGTGCCGGGGGACAGCGGGAGATCGTTTTCCCCTTCCATGACGCGGACGGAACTGCGCCGGCCCAACGCCTCCGCGAACGGTCGGGTGTGCCCGGCGGCCAAATGCAGCGTAATCAGCAGCGGCGCCCGGAAGTCTTCGGGCAGGCGAGCAACCAATCTGGCGAGCGCCGCCGGCCCCCCGGTCGAGGCGGCAACGGCCACGATGTCGGGCCGCTCGGTGGGCGCGGCCAGCACCGTGCGTCCGGCGAGCGCGGCGGCTTTGTGCGGTTTCGCGGCCACAGTGTTCTTCACGGCGAGAGCGCTCAACACGAACCCAAGCTGCCGCGCCAACTCGGCGTAGGCGGCTTCCGCGTTGCCGGTGCGCGGCTTGGCGACGACGTCGACGGCGCCGAATTCGGTCGCCAGCACGGCGACGCCCGAGCCCGCTTCGGCGAGCGCGCTGACCACCACCACGGACGCTTTGTTTCCGGCCGCGTGCAATTCCCGCAACACGCGGATGCCCGACATGTCGGGCATATCCACATCCAACGTGATGACGTCGGGACGCCAACTCTTTGCCTTGGCGAGCGCCTCCCGGCCGCTGTCGGCGGTCTCGACGGCGGAAACAAAACCAAACCCGGACACGGCGTCCCGGATCATCTTGCGATACAGGAGAGAATCGTCGACGACGAGAATTTTCATCGGGACAATCTGTTCCTTTCAGTCCGCGATGCGGTCCACGTCCAAAATGACGACCAAATTGTCCGCGGCAGGCAACACGCCGAGCGTGCATGCGGCGACGCCTTGCGGCAGATGGGGCGGCGGCGGCAGCAATGCGCCGGCGCCCGCCGAAATGATATCGTCGATATCGCTGACCAGCAGACCGATCGCTTCGCCGCGCGAGTCGACGACTACGTTCCTTGGCGAGACGGGCGCCTCTTCGACCTCCACGCCGAGTCGTTGCGCCAGATCGATGATGGTGACGATTTGGCCGCGCAGGTTGATGACGCCGCGGACGTGCGCCGGCGCCGTGAACACCCGCGTGAGGTCCATATTGCGATTGATCTCCAGCACCTGCGCGATGTCCACCCCGCAGCGGACCTCCCCCACGAGAAACACCAAATATTCCCCCGAGGCGCGGCGAGTTCGAGGGGCGTGCGGCGACGGCATCGTCATCTCCCGTCCCCCGGCCCCGCGGCGCTCGGCCGGCCGCGTTCCAGGAGCCGGCGGCACCGCTCCAGCACGTCGTCGCGATCGAGTTTGATCGAATATTCGTCGATGCCCACGTCTTTCCCGCGCCGTTGGGCCTCCGCGCCCAAAACCGACGTGACGGCGATGACCGGGATTTTGCGGAGCGCCGGGTTGCTCCGCATGCGCTCCACCATTTCGAAACCCGTCAGCACCGGCATCTCGATGTCGGTTAAGACGATGTCGAACCCGTCCGGGTCGCGGGTCAGAAGATTCAAGCCCGCGGCGCCGTTTTCCGCCTTGGTCACTTGATATCCCGCCTCCTCCATCATACCGGCAATGTGATTGAGGAAGAACGGCGAGTCGTCGACGATCAGCGCGCGGCGCCGCGGCGGTCCCCCGGCGTCGCGGGCTTCCTCCGGCTCCTTCCACTCCGGCGCGACGGCCAGAACGATTTCGCGCAGGTCGAGCACGAGCATGACCCGGTCGCCGAGGACCGTCGAGCCGCGGATGCCCGGCCGCCGGTGCGTCTCCGTGTCGAAATCGGCGTTCATTTCGGCAATGTCCGCCACGTCGGCCGCCAGCAGCCCCAATTCTCGTTTCCCCAGGCGGAAGAGCACGACGTAAAACGAGTCGTTGTCGGGCAAGGGTTGCGCCGGGATCGCCTGATCGACCGTGAAGATCGGCGTTGTCGCCTTCGGTCCGCGGAGCACGCGGCGGCCCCCCACGGTTTCCAATTCGGCGCGCGACGCCTTTTGCAGCCGCACCACCATGTCCAACGGCACACCGAACAAGTCGCGGCCGCCGCCCGTCAGCAGCAGCACCGCGAGTTTCTCATGCTGTTCCATCGCGGCCAGGCCAGCGGCGCGAGGCGTGGCGGCGGCGGCTTCCGCCTTTTCGGCGATCCAGGCCCGCCGGCCCAGGCCGACCACGTCGAGAATGAGGGCCGCGCGACCGTCGCCGAGAACCGTGGCCCCGGCGTAACACCGGCAATGATTGAGGTTGCGGCCCAGCGGTTTGACGACGATTTCGATGGAATCGAGCAGCCGATCGACGACCAGGCCGTAGGTATGATCGCCCGCCGAAACGATGGCGAGATTCACCGCGCTCGCGGCCGAAACGCGGCGGTCGGGGCCGTCGCGCCGCTCGGCGGCCGGCCGTGCGTCGGCGGTTTTCGCGGATTTCTCGGGCGCCGCGCGCAGCCCGTCATCGGCGGGCCGGTCGCGGCGGTCCGCCAGATTCACGCGGCGGTCCGCCCGCCGCTCACCCCCGCCGTTCGCGAAGGTCGGCGCGGCGATGCCGAGCAAATCCTTCAGCCGGACGACGGGCGCCAGCTCGCCGCGCACCCGCGTGACCTCGACGCCGCCGACGCGCTCGATCCGTTGGCGCACATCCGCCGCGCGCACGCGCATCAGTTCGACGAGATGCGCCTGCGGGACGGCGAATCGTTCGCCTTCCACTTCGATCAACAGACTGGGAAGAATCGCGAGCGTCAGCGGCAGCCGGATGCGGAAGGAGGAGCCGCGGCCGGGCGTGGAATCCAACTGCACCGTGCCGCCAATCGCGGCGAGATTGGCGTGCACGACATCCAGGCCGACCCCGCGCCCGGAGACCTGCGAAACTTCCGACGCCGTGGTGAAACCCGGGCGAAACACCAACTCCATCGCCGTTTTGGGGGACATGGTCCGCGCCTCTTCCGGTCGCGCCAGTCCCAAGGACAGGGCCCGCGCCTTCACTTGATCCGCGTCGATTCCGCGGCCGTCGTCGATCACGTCGACAACCACCTGTCCGGCGCCGTGCCAGGCCCGCAGCCGCAACGTCCCCTCGGCCGGTTTGCCCGCCGTCTGCCGTTCCTCCGGGGATTCGATCCCGTGGTCGACGGCGTTGCGAACCAGATGGGTCAGCGGATCGCCGATCGTCTCGATGATGGTCTTGTCGAGTTCGACGCCTTCGTCCTCGACGACCAGCCGAACTTTTTTGCCCAGGTCGCGCGCCAGGTCGCGCACCGTCCGGTTGAACTTATCAAAGACAAAGCGAATCGATTGCATGCGCGTCGCCATGATCGCATCCTGCAACTCGGCGGTCAGCAGATCGACGCGCTGGGCGACGCGCTCGATGTGAGAAAGATCGCCGAGCCGGGTGCTTTGGACCAACTGGTTGCGCGTGAGCACCATTTCCCCGGCCAGCGTCATGAGCCGGTCCAGAATCCGGACGTTGACGCGAACCGATTCCGACCTGGCGCCCGAGTCGATCGCCGCTGGGGCGGCCGACTCGACCTCGGCGTCTCCGGCCGGCGCTGGCGCCGGAGTCCCAGGGGGGGCGGAAATAGTCGCCGTTTGGGCGGAAACTGGAGCCGGCTCCGGTCCGGCTGCTTTGACGTACGGCGCGACGGCGGGCTTCAAACAAGCTTCCAACTGCGCTCGAATGCGCCGCGCTTCCGCCAGGCGATCCGATGAAACCGGTGCGCGAACGTTCTCGACCATGACCCGGACCAGGTCCAACGCGGTCAGCAACGCATTGAACGCCGGCTCTTCCGGCACGATCGTTTTCTTGCGGATCGCTTCCAGCAAGGTCTCCATCGCGTGGGCGATTTCCGCCAGCGATTCGAGACCGACGATGCCCGCGTTGCCCTTGATCGTGTGCGCGGCGCGGAAGACGCGATTCAGCACGGAGCTGTCGCCCGGAGATCTCTCCAGCAAAATAAGCCCCTGTTCGAACTCCCGGATCATTTCCGAGGCTTCCTGCACGAACAGGTCGAGGATTTCTCCCGGGTCCATTGCTCGCGAGATCCCTTCCCTTTCTTTCGCCCGGCCCAGCGGAGTCACACGACGGTAAAGGTTCTGCCTTCCGCGGCATACACCACGCGGTTCCGGCCGGCGGCCTTGGCGACGTAGAGCATCTTATCCGCCTGCGCCAGGAGATCGTCGAGGTTCATCGGCGGGCCCAGGCACACGCCGATGCTGGCGGTCGTGCGCACGATGTGGCCGTTGAAACGGATCTCCAGCGCCTCAATTTTCTCCCGCACTTCGTTGAAGACGCGTTCTCCGTGTTCCGGACTCATATTGGCGGTCAAAATCGCAAACTCCTCGCCGCCCATCCGCGCCAGCACGTCCGACTCGCGCGCGCGGCCGGCGATCACCGCCGACACCTGCCGCAACACCTCGTCGCCCGTTTGATGCCCGTAGGTGTCGTTGACGCGCTTGAAATGGTCGATGTCAATCATGCCCACGCCGACCGTCAGGTTGCCGCGCCGCGCGTTCGCGCACAATTTCTCGCCCATCGAAAAAAAGTAACGTCGATTGTGGAGATTGGTGAGCGCGTCCCGCGTGGCCAGATCTTCCAGGCTCCAGATATGCTCCAATGCGCGGACGTTCTCGGCGATGCGGCAATAAAACTCCTCGGCGAGGGCCGGTTTGTACAGGAAATCGTTGGCGCCGCTCTTGAGAAAACGCGCCGTGACGTAACCGGTGCCGTACGAAGAAATGCCGACGATCGCCAGCCGGTCTCGCGGATGGGTTTTCCGCACCTGCCGCACGAGTTCATACCCGTCCATCTCCGGCATGTAGTAATCGGTCAGCATCAAGACGATATCGGGATGCTCCAGGAGGACTTCCAGGGCCGCCTGGCCGCTGTTCGCCTCGAAAACCTGGTAGCGGTGGAGCTTCAGCAAATTGGACGTCTGAGCGCGGGCGACGGCCGAGTCGTCGACGACCAACACCTTGACTTGCGGGTTTTTGGACAGCCGGCGGACCAAATCCACCACGTAGTCGATGGCCTGCGGACCCTCTTTGATCACGTAGTCCACGACTTGCTTGGCCCAGAGGGCGTCGCGCGTCGAATCGCTCACGTCGCCCGAGAGAATAATGGGACGCACGCCGGCCGCGGCGACCGCGTCCACCGCCTCGCCGTTTGGCGCGTCGGGCAGGTTCAAGTCCACGATCGCCACCAGGAACGGTTCGCCGGCCGCGGCGAGCGCCGTCTGGGTTTCCGCCAGACTGGTCGTCCACGTCACCTCGGCGCGTGCGTCCAGCGTCAATCGGTCGCGGACTAACGCGCCGTAAAAGCGGCTATCTTCGATCAGCAGCACTTTCATCACGGTTGTTTTCTCTACGATCAAGTGCGCTGCACTGACGTTTTCTGACATCCGGCCGCCCGCGCGGAGCCGCCGCGAAATCCTTAGTGCGCCGGCGACTCGCCGCGCGCGATCCCCGAGAGCCGGTTGCTGGTCTCCTCGACGATCTGGGCCGATTCGTTCAACCTGGCCGCGAAACCCTTCAAGCTGTCCACGTTGACGTTCACGGCGCCAATATTCTTCGCGACGCCTTTGGCCGATTCGGCCACCTGATTGAAATTGTTGCTCATGATTTCGATGCCGCCGGAGACCTCGCCGGCGCTCCGCGACATGTCTTTCGTGGCGATCGACTGCTCCTCGACGGCCGACGCGATGATCGTCACGATATCGTTCACATCGGCGATCACCTTGTTGATCGTGTTGATTTCGGAGATCGTGGCGGTGGTCGCCTCGTGAATGGCGTCGGTCTTGAGGCGAATATCGGCGGTCGCGGCGTTGGTCTGTTTCGCCAGTTCCTTGACTTCGCTGGCCACGACGGCAAAGCCTTTTCCGGCTTCGCCGGCGCGGGCCGCTTCGATGGTCGCGTTCAAGGCCAGGAGTTTCGTCTGATCGGCGATTTCGGCGATCGCCTCCGTGACCTTGCTGATTTCTTTGGCGCGGAGTCCAAGTTCGGACACCTTTTTCGAGGCGCCGTCCGCGCTTTCGACGGCCAACCGGGTCACGCCCCGCGCCCGCTCGGCGTTGCGCGCGATTTCGGAGACGGTGGTGGTCATTTCATCGGTCGCTTTGGCGATCGCGCCGACCGCGCTGCGGGCCTGGGCGGCCGATGTGGCGACCGACGCCAATTGCAAGCTCATATGCTCCGCCGCCGCGGAGACGCCGGAGGTGTCGGAGGCGATCGCCCCCGTCTTGGCGCTCGCTTCGCCGGCGATGTGTTCGAGCTTGGAAATCACGTGGGTCAGCTCTTTGAGCCCTTCCTGGATGCCGTCCTGAACCCGCTTCTGCCGCGCCAACATCAGTTCCAACAGGTCGAAGGTCAATTTCGTCGCCTGGCCCGGCACCAACTCCTGCCCGGGGCGGAGCGCGTCGCGCGTCTGCTGCAACACCGCCGGCACGCCGGTGAGTTCGAAAACCAGACTCACATTCTCTTGCGCCAGCAGGCTGGGAAGTTCCGTAAAGCAGGGGATTCCGTATTCTCTGGCTTTCGCCATGCCCGGCGCGTTGGCCCGAATGTCCATCACGCCGCAAATCTGCACGGACGACATCTCGACAAAACTTGAAATAACCGTGAGAGCCGCCTGCCCCCCGCCGACGATGACCACGCGGACCCGTTCGTCCGTTTTCTTCGCCGCCATGATGCCTCCGTTGTAAATGCCTGCTGAAGATCGCACACGGCGCCCAAACCGGCACTAGGTGCAGTCGTCCTCCCCCGAGGATGAGACGCTCCACGCGCAACGTCCCTTTTTTCTGTACCTTACAGTGAAGTTACTGTCAAGAGAAAGCAAGAATTTGACCGGAAAAACCCCCGCGCGGCGCAGCAAAAACGCCCTCAGGCGCCTGGCGGCGGCCCGGCGGCGACAGCGGAGGCCCGTCCTCGTTACACCCCGCGGCCTGGTGCGGCGCCGAGGACGCGGGCTACGACATCGAGGAATTCGCGCACGTCCACGGGTTTCGCCAAGAAGAAATCGCAACCCGCTTCGCGCGCTTTTTCCGCGTCGGTCGGCATCGCGTAAGCCGTGAGGACGACAATGGGGATATGCGCCGTTTCCGGATCGGCCTTGAGCCGGCGGGTCGCCGCAAGTCCGTCCAGGTGCGGGAGGCCGATGTCCATGACAATCGCGTCGGGATGCTCCGTCTTGGCCAACCGCAACGCCTCTTCGGCCGACCGTGCCGGCAATGCCTCGGCGCCGTTCAATTTCAACAAGTCGTGAATCATCAAAATAGAAATCTCGTCATCGTCGACGACTAGAACCCGTCCGCTCAGCTTCGCCCGGTCGCGCCTAGCCGGGCCGACGGGCGACGTTTCGGCGGAGTCTTCCATTCTCGCCGGAAGGGAAAAGAAGAAGGCGCTGCCGCACCCTTCGCCGCGGCTCTCGACCCAAATCGAGCCGCCGTGCAATTCAGCCAACTGCCGGCAAAGCGCCAGGCCGAGGCCGGTTCCCGGCGGCGCTGGTTGCCCTTCCTTCCGCACCTGTTCAAACGCGTTGAAGACGCGTTGTTGATCTGCCGGGCTGATGCCGATGCCCGTGTCGGCGACGGCAAAGACGATCCGGTCGTCAACTTTCGACGCGCGCAATTCGACGGCGCCGCCCGGAGGGGTGAATTTGACCGCGTTGGACAAAAGGTTCCAGAGAATCTGCCGTACTTTGCGTTCGTCGGCCCAGATTTGCCGGCCGCGCAGGTCGTCCGACAGCGCGATCGACAAGGTCAAGCGCTTGGCCGCGGCCCGTTCGCGAAATAACGCGAGACTGACCGACAGCAGTTCGTCGATCGCGACGGGCGCCTGCTCCAACGTCATTTTTCTGGCTTCGACTTTCGCTAAATCCAAGATGTCGTTGATGAGGCGCAGCAGATGCTCGCCGCTGGTCACGATGTTTTCCGCGTACTGCCGCTGTTGGCCGGTCAAGACGCCGGCCATGCCGCGGGCCAGGATCTCGGCGAAACCCAGGATCCCCTGAAGCGGCGTGCGCAGTTCATGGCTCATGCTGGCGAGGAAGGCGCTTTTGGCCCGGTTGGCCTGCTCCGCCGCATCTTTGGCGCTCCGGATTTCCCGGTCCAGCCGCTGGCGCTCCGTGATGTTGCGCGTGGCCCCGATGATGCCGCAGGCCCGGTTGTCGTCGTCGCGTAGAAACGCGGCGTTGACCTCGGTCCAAACCGTCCCGCCGCCTTGGCGCTTGTATTCGACCTCCAGCATGCGCGAATGATACGCTCGTTTTTCCGGGGCCCGCTCAATTTCGAGTTCTTCGGCCAGGACGGCCTGAATGCGCGCCCACGAGTCCGGCGTCACGCTCTCCGCGATCGACTGCGCCATCGCTTCCGGCGCGGTGTAGCCGCGCAGGCGCGTTACTGACGGGCTGATGTAGGTGAAGCGCAGATCGAGATCCATGGTCCAGATCACGTCTTCCGAGTTGTCGGCCAGCAGTCGATACCGGCGTTCGCTTTCGCGCAGCGCCGCGTTGCGCTCGGTCAATTCGGCCGTGCGTTCCGCCACGCGTTGCTCCAGGGCCTCCGCGTGCCGCTGCAAATCCTCGTTGAGTCGGCGGATCTCTTCGTCCGCGCGCCGGCGGTCCGTGATGTCCGAGCCGATGCTCAGGATTTCGACGATCTGACCCTGGGCGTCGAGCACGACCTTGTTCGTCCAGTCAATCCACACCCGCTCGCCGTTGCTCCGCACATTCTCATTGATGTTGCGCTCGAACCGCTCGGGGTTGGCGCAGATCTCGTCCATCAGCGGGCGCAGGTCCCGGCCGGTGCTTTCGTTTTCCGGAACGACGGTTCCCAGCACGTGACGGCCGACGACCTCCGCTTCCGTATAGCCGAAGAACCGGCAGCCGAACTCGTTCAAGAACGTGATCCGCCCATCGCGCGACCAACGCAGGATAATGCTGTTGGCCAGCATCACCAGCTCGCGGTATTCGCGTTCGCTGGCGCGCAGCGCCGCCTCGGCCCGCCCGTGTTCCAGGCGCTCGCGCTGCCCGACGATGCCGTACGCCAGGTCGCCGGCCAGCTCGCTCAGCAGTTTCATTTCGTCGGGTTGAAAGGCGTCCGGCGCCGCGGCATACGCCATGAGCGCGCCGAAAACGTCGTCGCCGTGCTGCAGGGGCAATGCCGCCGACGAGGCGTAGCCATGCTGCGCCGCGGCCGCGCGCCACGGGCCGAGCGCCGGATCGGTCAGGATGTTTTGCGCGATGACGGGTCGCCCCGTGCGAATGGCGACGCCGGTGGGGCCGCGCCCATTTTCCGTGTCCGCCCAGGTGATCCGGGCGCGGTCCAGGTAATCGGTCTCGAAGCCCGCCCGAGCGACGGGGCGCACCGACTTCGTTTCATCGCGCTCGGCGTAGCCGACCCAGGCCATCCGGTAGCCGCCGCGCTCGACGAGCAGACGGCAAACGTCGGCGAGCAGGGTGGCTTCATCCGGCGCGCGAACCAGCGCCTGATTGCAGTCGCTGAGCGTTTGCAACGCTCTGTTCAGACGCCGCAATTCCTCGGTGCTGGGTTCTTGCATGGCGTGTTCCTCATCAACTGATGGAGGCCAAGCGCCGGGCGGGAATCGCAAAATCGACGGTCATCGAAAGCGCCCCGCCGTCGTCATCGCCGTGAAAACGGAGCAAGGGATGTTTCCCTTCGCCTCCGTTCCGGCGAGCGACCTGCTTTGCTCTTTCATTAGTCACCCGCCTGAACCCGCCGCCGCGGTTCCTCGCGAGTCGCCCCCATCGCCGCCATCAAACGCCAGTCGCGACGATAGTGTCAAGTCGTTTTTTTGAGGCTGGTCTCGCCGGTTGCGCCACGCAATTATTTCCGGGAAAGAATCAGCCGGCCGTGCAATTCGCCGGTCGACCGGCTCAGGACGCCTTCCTGCCCGGCCCGGCCTCCAGGATGCGTGCCATGATGTCGAGAAATTCGCGCACGTCCATCGGCTTCGCGACGTAAAAATCGCAGCCGGCGGCGCGGGCGTTTTCGACATCGGTCGGCATCGCGTAGCTCGTCAGCACAATCACGGGGATCGCCGTCGTTTCCGGATCGGCCTTGAGAATCCGCGTCGCCTCCAGCCCGTCCATTCCGGGAAGGCCGATGTCCATGACAATCGCGTCGGGATGTTCCGTCTTGGCCAAGCGCAACGCGTCTTCGGCCGATCGCGCTTTCGCCACGCGGGCGCCGTGCATCGTCAACAACTCGTTCAACATCAACGTCGAGACGTCGTCGTCCTCGACGACCAGGACGCGCCCTTTCAGCGCGATGCCGCCGCGCGCCGGGAGGCCGTCGGGTTCCCGGTCGAAGGTCTTTTCAATGTTCGCCGGAATGGAGAAATAGAAGGCGCTGCCGTACCCTTCGCCGCGACTCTCCACCCAAATCGAACCCCCGTGCAATTCGACGAGCCGCCGGGAAAGCGCCAGACCCAGGCCAACCCCCGGCGCCGAACTTTGGCCGTCCTGCCGCACCTGCTCAAATGCATTGAAAATGCGGCGCTGATTTTCCGCGCTGATGCCGATGCCCGTGTCGCTCACCGCAAAGACGATCTCGTAGTCGATCTGCGACGCGCGCAATTCGACCGCGCCCTCGGGCGGCGTGAATTTGAGCGCGTTGGAAAGAAGGTTCCAGAGAACTTGCCGGATTTTGCGTTCGTCGGCCCACATTCGTTGCCCGCGCAGTTCCGGCGACAACGCGCCCGACAAGGTCACCCGGCTCGCCGCCGCCTGCGCGCGAAACAAGGACAGCGCGTCCACCAACAGCGCGTCAAGCGCGACGCGCGTCGGCTCCAGCGCCATTTTCCCGGCTTCGACCTTCGCCAAATCCAGCATGTCGTTGATGAGTTGCAACAGATGTTGCCCGCTCAAGGAGATGTTTTGCAGATATTGCCGCTGTTGGGCCGTCAATTCGCCGGCCATGCCGCCGGCGAGAATGTCGGCGAATCCCAAGATGCCATGGAGCGGCGTTCGAAATTCGTGGCTCATCGAAGCGAGAAACTCGCTCTTGGCCTTGTTGGCCGCGGAGGCGTCCTTTTCCGCGGCGCGCGCGTGAGCTTCGCTTTCGCGCAGTTCGGCGTTGCGCTCGGCCAGTTCGGCCGTACGTTCGGCCACCAACTCTTCGAGATGTTCGCGATGGTGGCGCAGCGCCTCTTCGACGCGTTTGAGTTCGGTGATATCCTCGACGGTGCCCTCGTAGTAGAGGATTCGGCCATCCTCGGCGCGCTGCACCCGGGCGTTTTCCCGCACCGCGACGTAGGAGCCGTCCGTCTTTCGCCACCGGGCTTCCAAACCCGCGACGACGCCCTGGCGGTCGAGCGTCGCTTTGAATTGCGCCCGCGAATATTCCGGCGCGTAACCGTCGTGCTCCAGATTGCGTTTCTTCAACTCGGCGAAAGAATCGTAGCCCAGCATCCGGAGCAAGGCCGGGTTGGCCATTAAGATGTCGCCTGCCGGCGTGGTCCGGTACAACCCCAGCACGGCGTCTTCGAACAGCCGCCGGAACCGTTCCTCGCTTTGTCGCAGGGCCTCCTCCGCGGCGCGGGCGGCCGTAATGTCTTGAATGTGCGTCAGCAGGATGACCGGCTCGCCCGCGGCGTCGCGATGAAGACGCGTGGTCAGGTGGGCCCAGACATGGCCGCCGTTCTTCGCCACATACCGCTTGTCCACGATCCAAACGTCGCGGTCCCCGGCAATCAGGCTTTGCACGCCCTCCTGCGTTTCGGCGACGTCGTCCGGGTGCGTAAACGTCGCGAAATGCAGGTCTTGCATTTCGTCGACAGCGTAGCCGAGCATGTCGCCGAAGGTTTTGTTCACCCGAATGATGCGCCCGTCGGGCGCGGTCATCGATTTGCCGATCGGCGCGTCGTCGAAGAACGACTGGAACAGTTCGTTCATCTCCGCGCGGCGGCTCGCGACGTTTTCGTTCTTCTCGGCCGGCAGTTTCGTCGTTCGATCTTTTTTCATGATGGCCCCGGGAGGGCGTGGGCGACGCCGTTCTTTTCTGGTCACTGTTGTAACCTCGTTTTGCCCGCGAAACCAGGGCGGCGCCGGGCCGCCTTGCCGCGCCCGCTGCGCCGCGTAGAATCGGCGCGTGCCTCCGGAAAAAATCGGCTCCTATCGTTTGCTCAAGCTGCTCGGCCAGGGCGGCATGGCCGAGGTGTGGGCGGCGCGCAAAACCGGCGCGCTCGGCGCCAGCCAGTTGGCCGTGGTCAAGCGCATCCTGCCGCAGCACGCCGCCGACCGCGCGTTTCTCCAGGCGTTCATCGACGAGGCGCGGCTGGCCGTGCGCCTCACTCACCCGAACATCGTGCAAGTGCTCGAAGTCGGCGAAGCCGACGCCGAGCCCTATCTGGCGCTCGAATTGGTCGACGGCGCCGATCTGGAAAGCGTGCTCATCGATTTGGCCGATCGCCTGCGGCCGATGCCGCGGCCGGCCGCGGCGCGCCTCGCGGCCGACATCCTGCGGGCGCTGGCGCACGCGCACGGGCTGACCGACGAGGCGGGCCAACCGCTGGAGGTCGTGCACCGCGACGTCAGCCCGCCGAACATCCTGCTGAGCCGCACGGGCGTCGCGAAGCTGGCGGATTTCGGCATCGCCAAAGCCAAAGGCCGCCTGACGAAAACCTCGATGCGCCTGCTCAAGGGCAAGACGCCGTACATGAGCCCCGAGCAGGCGCGCGGCGAAACGCTGGACGGGCGGTCGGATTTGTTCAGTCTCGGCGCCGTATTGTGGGAGTGCCTGACCGGCATCCGCCTGTTCGAAAGCGGCGACGATCTGCGGAATCTCGACCTGGTGCAGCACAAGCCGATCCCCGCGCCGTCGACCTTGCGGCCCGACGTCGAGCCCGACCTCGACGCGGTCGTGCTGCGGCTGCTGGCGCGCGATCGGCAAGCGCGGTTCGCCTCGGCGTCCGAGGCGCTGGCGGCGTTGGAGAAGACCGCCGCTTTTCGCCAATCGCAGTCGAACGACGTGACGGCGCTGGCGGCCGAGACGGCGAAAGAGCCGCTCGCTCGCCTGCGCCTGCCGACCGCGGAACTGGCGCTCGAGGAGGGCGCGACGCTGCGCAATCTGGCGCGCGGTCGCCGGCGCTGGCGCGCGGTCGCCGCGGCGGCGGCATTGGCGGCGTTGCTGGCGGCGTGGGCCGGCTGGCGGTGGTCGCAGACGGTCGCGTTGCCGCCGGCGCCGGCGGACGACAAACCGTCAGGCGCCACGCTGGTCGTCAAACCCGCGACGACCGGCGCGATGTTTCTGTGGGACGGCCGGCCGCTCGGCCTGACGCCGCTCGCCCGCGACGTCGCGCCCGACGGCAAGAAACACGACGCCGCGTTGGAGAAGCCGGCGTACTCGTCGTGGCGCAAGTCGGTCGAGTTCAAGAAGTCGCGCACCATCGCCGAGAAAGAAAAGTTGACGAGACTGATCGGCCGCGTGCGGGCGGCGGCGGAACTCCCGGGCGTGCTGACCATCGCGGGCCGCGACTTGGCGGCAGGCGAGGAAATGGCGCTGCCGGCCGGCGCTTACCTCGCGCGCACGGAATCGGGAAAACCGTTGCTGGTCGGGGTCTTGCCGAATCAAACGACGACGGTAAATCTGGAACATTCCACTTTGAATAATCCCGAATAATCCATTTTCGGCCTGCTTGACAACCGTCCGAAATACTCCTAGCTTCGCGCCAACTTGATTGGTGTCATGTGCGTTCCGATGGTCCAAATCCCGCTTCCGTGCGCCGGTCGAACGCTGGTCTGACGTCCGGCGCAACCGTTCCGAATTCCCAGCAAACAAGGAGCCGAGGCCATGTATCGTAACGTCGACGAGTTCATGAATGAGTACGTCATCAAACGGAACCCGCAGCAGCCCGAGTTTCACCAGGCCGTGCGGGAGGTCATGCTCTCGATCTGGCCCGTGATCGAACAAAATCCGCGGCACCAGGCGGTGAACATCCTGGAGCGAATCGTCGAACCCGAACGGGTCGTGATGTTCCGCGTGCCCTGGGTCGACGACCAGGGCGTCATCCGCGTCAACAAGGGTTATCGCATCGAGATGAGCAGCGCCATCGGCCCGTACAAGGGCGGCCTGCGCTTTCACCCGAGCGTCAACCTGAGCATTCTGAAGTTCCTGGCGTTCGAGCAGGTGTTCAAGAACAGCCTGACGACGCTGCCGATGGGCGGCGGCAAGGGCGGCAGCGATTTCGACCCGAAGGGCAAGAGCGACATGGAAGTGATGCGCTTCTGCCAGGCCTTCATGAAGGAGCTCTACCGGCACATCGGGCCCGACACCGACGTCCCCGCGGGCGACATCGGCGTCGGCGGCCGCGAGATCGGCTTCCTGTTCGGCATGTACAAGAAGCTCCGCAACGAGTTCTCCGGCGTGCTGACCGGCAAGGGCCTCAATTGGGGCGGCAGCTTGATTCGGCCGGAAGCGACCGGCTACGGCTGCGTGTATTTTGCGGCGGAAATGCTGGCGACGCGCAAGGAGAGCTTCCGCGGCAAACGTGTGGCGGTCTCCGGCTCGGGCAACGTCGCGCAATACGCGATCGAGAAAACGCTGCACCTGGGCGGCGTGCCCGTGACGCTGTCGGACTCGAACGGTTCGATTTACGACGCCGACGGCATCACCGCCGAAAAGCTGGCGTTCGTCATGGACCTCAAAAACAACCGCCGCGGCCGCATCAAGGAATACGTCGAGAAATTCAAAAGCGCCGAATATCGCGACGGCCAGCGTCCGTGGGGCATCGCCTGCGACATCGCCCTGCCGTGCGCGACGGAAAACGAAATCTCCGGCGACGAAGCCAAGACGCTCGTCAAGAACGGCTGCTTCTGCGTCGCCGAAGGGGCCAACATGCCCTCGACGCCGCCAGCGATCGACGTCTTCATCGAACACAAAATCCTCTACGGGCCGGGCAAAGCGGCCAACGCCGGCGGCGTAGCGACCTCGGGCCTGGAAATGTCGCAGAACAGCATGCGCATCAACTGGCCGCGCGAGGAAGTCGACAGCCGCCTGCACGGCATCATGAAGGCCATCCACACGATGTGCGTGCGCTACGGCAAGCAGGGCGACTTCATCAATTACATGGACGGCGCGAACATCGGCGGCTTCATCAAGGTCGCCGAATCGATGATCGACCAGGGCGTCGTCTGAGCGACTATCACAATTCGTGCAAGGGAGGGGCGGTTTCCGGGCCGCCCCTTTTTTCAGTGAACAGCGAACAACGAACAATGAACATTGAACAATGAACATTGAACAATGAACATTGAACAATGAACAGCAGACGAGCTTATTGCAAGAAACCCCCGTGTATCCGCGCCGGGCGAGCCTCAGCGGGGCGTAGGTAATTAGCCCAGCAATTTCAGAGACTGTCGATTTTCTTTGGCGGTGCAAAGCATCCATCGTTCTCCCCACGATTACGCGGCTTCGCCCCTTTGTTCGTCATTCCCGCGGAGGCGGGAATCCAGGCATTGTAAGAGCGCATTTCCAGGCGCGATTTCCCAGACCGCGCCCGGAAGAGCCTGCCCCCGCGAAGAGCCTGCCCCGCGAAGGCGGGGGCGGGGGCGCTCTTGCAGCGTCAGCATGAACGCTCGCGCGCGTTGCGCCCTCGGACGCAACGAATGTTCCTGGATTCCCGCCTCCGCGGGAATGACGTCTTAAGGGGCGCGACATACGTGACGTGGGGCGCATCGGTCATCGTCGACAAGCGAGAAAATCGACGGTCTCTTTCATTGCCGGGATTTCGGACCGTTTCGCATTCCGCCATCCTTCCGCAACCCGTGAAGCGGGCGCCGACGCCATGCCGGGAATTCATTCCCGGTCCCCGCCGAATATCACAAATATTGGCGAAACCAGGAATAATCCCCGGTTTTCCCGTGTCCGCGGTTTGCGCTGCGCCATTATGCGGAAAACCTGCGGCTGGTCCGGGTTTGTCGCCGATTCAGTGCACTGTTCGCTGCTCATTGCTCACTGTTCACTGTTCACTGTTCACTGTTCACTGCTCACTGTTCACTGTCTTGCCGGTCCCGCGTAATGCAATATCGCGCCGTCGTCGCCGACGGCGAACACATCGGACGGCGATGAACCCCAGATTCCGGCTAGCCCGTGCGCCGCGTTCGTCATCGTCGTCCAAGCTGTTCCGTCGTAATGCAGAATCACGCCCGCGTAATTGTAGGATTCCGCATCCTCCAGGATTTCGCCTGTCGCGAATACGTCGGAAGGCGACGAGCCCCAAACACTATAGAAGATTTCGTAGCCCTCGAACGGGAATGTCATGCCCGTCCAAGACATTCCATCGTAATGCTGAATTGTGCCGTAGGTGCAGTCGACGTCGACCCCACCCACCGCGAACACGTCGGAAGAGGACGTCCCCCAGACCCCATGAAGGGGTCGGGAATTTGCGCCCGGCATCTCCGTCCAGGACGATCCGTCGTAATGCAGAGTTACACTGCCGGAATCTGCATAATAACTGCCTACGGTGAACACGTCGGACGGCGAGGATCCCCAGACGCCGTGAAGGTACACGTTGTTTTCGGTTGGGGTCGCCATCGTCGTCCAGGAGGTTCCGTCATAAAGAAGAATCAGGGCGCCATTATCAACCCAGCCCGCCGCGAATACGTCGGACGGCGACGTTCCCCATACGCCGTTCAGGCACTGGGATTTTCCCGTCGACGTTGCCGTCCAGGACACGCCGTTGTAATTCAGAACCACGCCGCCGGAAGTGCTGTCGTAGCTTGCCGCGAACACGTCCGAGGGCGACGAACCCCAGATGCCGGCGGCCCACAGGGGCGCATTGGTATTTGTCCAGGACGCTCCATCGTACTGCAAAGTCGCGCCCCCCGTCGCGAACACGTCGGAAGGCGACGTCCCCCAGACGCCGTTAAAGGACGCCGGCGCGCCGCTCGTAATCGCCGCCCAGGATGTTCCATCGTAATGTTGCATCCAGCCGACCCAACCCACCGCGAACACGTCGGAAGAGGACGTGCCCCACACGCCGATGCCGCCCTCGGCCGCGGTCATTGCCGTCCAGGACGCGCCGTCGAAATGCAGAACCAAATTCCCGCAACCCACCGCGAACACGTCGGAGGGCGAGGATCCCCAGACGTCGTTAAGGTACGCGTAACTTTCGGCTGGAATCGTCATCGTCGTCCAGGACGTCCCGTCGTAGTGCAAAATCAAGCAGACGTCGGTGTCGGGCGAGCCCACTGCGAACACGTCGGACGGCGAGGATCCCCAGACGCTGACAACGTGCGCGTTGTTGTCGGTCGGGGTCGTCATCGTCGTCCAGGAGGCGCCGTCGTAATGCAGAACGCCGCCGTCCACCGCAAACACGTCCGAGGGCGACGATCCCCAGATGCCGTACGCCCCCGCGGGCGCATTCATATCTGTCCAGGACGCTCCGTCGTAGTGCAAAATCGCGCTCCCCGTCGCGAATACGTCGGAAGGCGACGTCCCCCATACGCCGTAAATCCCTGACGCGGTTCCACTCGCCATTGGCGCCCAGATCGTTCCGTCGTAGTGCAAAATCACGCCGGCAACCGGATAGCCGTTGGGATCGGTTTGCTTGCCCACCGCGAACACGTCGGAGGGCGACGCGGCCCAGACGCCCCAAAGATCCCCGGTCGATACGCCTGTCGTTCCCGACCAGGAAGCGCCGTCGAAGTGCAGAATTGTGCCGTTATCCCCGACGGCGAACACGTCGGCAGGCGACGTTCCCCACACCGAGTTTACGTCGTTGCCCTGCGGCAGCGGGTTGAGCCAACACCAGCCGCCCAAGCTGCAAACGCCGGAACTGTTTGGGGTGACGTCATCGTTATCGTCGTCGTCGCCA
>CAZHPN010000029.1:0-43346 GCA_964534375.1 uncultured bacterium
AGGGGCAGGAAATTTCGGCGGGCGCCGAAATTTCCGGGGAGAGGTCTGCGCGACCGACAAAGAGCGCAATTCTGCGCCATTTGAAGCATCGCCGCTCTTAATCCTAAAGCCTATGCCCCGCCACGGAGGAGGGCGAGCGGACGCCTTTGCGAACCCGGGATTCGAAGAGACGCCGCGCCGACCGCAACTTCGCCTCCCGCCTTCTGAGCTTCTTGCAAGAATCACTTCTTGCATCTGCGAAAGGGAATTCGAGGATGATACGCAATAATTTGCTGGCCCGACACCGACTGCGGGTCCTCCGCGTGCCCCCTCTCCGCGTCGGAGAGAGGCGGAAAATTTCGGGAACCGAAATTTTTGGGGAGGGGCCGGCGCGACGAGTCGTGCATGATCCCGGTATTTATGCAAGAGGCTCTCCTGACTTCTCCGTTCTCCCTTCCGCCCTCTTTCGGGTTGACTCCCCCGCGCCGACTCGGCGATACTGCGTCGTCATTCAACCAACACACGAACCACGGCGAGGGCCAACACATGTTCGCGAAGAAAAACGGCAAGTTGCGGGTGGCGTGTTTCGGGTACAACGGCGCCAACAATACGGGTTCGGAAGCGAAGCTGTTGAGCACGTTGACGACGCTGAAGAAAGTGGTCGGCGACCGGATCGGCGAACTGACGATCCTGACCATCAACGAGGAGAACCAACGGCGCTATCTGCAAGATTATCCAAACGCGAAAATGTTGGAAATCGGCCCGTGGATGACCTTCAAGAATCCGTCATTCATGATCAAAGGCGGGTTCGATCTGTTCCTGCTGTCGGAAGGCTCGACCTTCATCGACCATTTCTCCTCGCTGTTTCTGATGATGTTCTGCGGCGCGGCGATGATCGAGAAAATCGAGGGCCACAAGGTCGTCGCCTACAGCAACGACTGCGGCCACCTCAAACCGATGAACCAGCGCATCCTTCGCGAAACGCTGAACCGGATCGATTTGATCATGTTGCGCAACCCCGACGCCGCGGCGCGGATGCGCGAATACGGCGTCACCAAAGACATTCACGTCACGGCGGACGGCGCCTACGAATACCCGCTGCCGCCGGCGGAATACCGCCAGAAACTCTTCGCCAAGCTGGGCCTGAAGCCGGGCCGCAAGCCGTTGATCGGCATTGCCCCCAAGGAATTTTTCTTCTGGCCGATCGACTTCCGCCCGTGGGGTCCGAAGGAAGACTTGTACCTGTATCCGTTTTATCACGTCTGGCAAAAGGGCGGTAAGGAAAGCAGCCAGCGGTACGTCGAGCAGTCCGCGCGGCACGCCGACTGGTGCGTCGAGACCTACGACGCCGACATCGTCCTGATTTCGATGGAGCATATGGATTATCCGCCGACCAAGCGCATCTACGACGCGATGAAGCACAAGGATCGCGCCGTCATCGTTTCCAGCGACGAATATATCGTCGATGACATCATTTCGGTGCTGTCCATTTTGACGGCGCTGGTCACGACGCGGTACCACGCCTGCGTGCTGTCGTCCTGCTCGGCCATCCCGATGATCGCGGTTTCGTCCGACACGCGGTGCGAGGCGGTGTTCCGCGAACTGGACATCATGGACATGTACATCGACTACGTGAAGCACCCCGACCCGTTCCCCAAGATCGCCAACCTCGACGAGCAGTTGATCGAGATGACGCGGAATCTGATGAAGCGCAAGGCGGACCTGAAGCGGCGCATCAAGGCGATGCACCCGCAGTTCGTCGAACGCGCGCAGCAAAACGAAAAGATCTTCGCCGATTGGTTCCGGGAGAATTTCTGAACCGCTAGCCCGCGACAATGCGATGCGTCGTCGTGGGAAGGGGTTCTGGCCCATGAGAATCATGAATTTCTATGTGGACACGTCCGTCGTGGGCGGCCTAGAGGATGAAGAATTTGCGGCGGACAGCCGCGCGTTGTGGCAGTGCTTCGAGGCCGGCAAACACCGCCTCGTCCTCTCCTTCCATACCCTTCGAGAGCTTCAACAGGCGCCCGACGCGGTGCGGCGGCATGTGCGGGCGGTTCCCGAGCAGCACGTCATCGTCTTGGTCGAATCCAAGGAAGCGGAGGAACTCGCCCGGACATACCTTCGGCGCGGAATCGTCGGTCCGGGCTCGTCCTCGGACGCGCTGCATGTCGCCCTGGCTACGGTTGGTCGCGTGGACGCGATGGTGAGCTGGAATTTCAAGCATATCGTGAACCTGGGCCGAATTCGGCTTTTCAACGCCGTCAACCTGGAGTTGGGTTATACTTTGATTGAGATCCGATCCCCTAAGGAGGTGATCGCTTATGAAGAATAAAGCGTTCGACGCCGTCGGATTCATGCGCCGGCGGCGCAGCGAGATAGACCAGGAAGACGAGGGCCTCACTTGGGAAGAGAGGCGTGAAAAGACGCGGAAAATCCTGCAGGACGACGCCTTATTGCGCCGCTTGCGCCATCGAGCGATGCCCGAAGTCGGCCAGTCGTCCGCTGCCGAGGCCGCCGGAGCACATTCCTACTAACGTCAGATCGGCCCCGCGGCGATCAAATCCGGCCGAACTCCGTCCGGCCGATGATCTCGTCCTGCAACGGCCGGCCGAGGTCCGTGAACAGCGCGGCGTAACCCGACACCCGCACCACGAGGTTCCGATATTTTTCCGGATGCGCCTGCGCGTCGCGCAGCATGCGGTTCGAGACCACGTTCGGCTGCAATTCCATGCCGCCCTCGGCGAAAAAGCCCTTGACCAGCGCGACCATTTTGTCGAGCCGTTCCTCGCCTTCGAAGAGGCTCGGCAGCAGTTTGATGTTGACCGCGCAGCCGTTCGAGATCAGGCGGTGATCGATCTTGGCGACCGACCGCAGCATGGCCGTCGGGCCGCGCCGCTCCGAGCCGTTGGCCGGCGAAAAGCTGTTGCTGACCGGTTCGCCGGAGCGCCGGCCGTCCGGCGTGGCGCCGACGAGCAGGCCGTCGAGCAGGTGCATGCCATAGGAGAAAAAGCTCGGGCGGAACGGCCCGCCGCGGATCGACCGCTGCGCCGCCACCTCGCGGCAGAAGAACTCCGCGACATCCCGCGCGATGGCGTCGGCGAAATCGTCGTCGCTGCCGTATTTCGGGGCTTTGGCGGCGAGCATCGCCCGTACGATCTCGCCGCCCTGGAAGTTGCCGGCGAGCAGGCCGAGCAAATGGCTCATCGAAATCGTGCGTTCGTCGTAGACGTAGCGTTTGATCGCCGCGAGCGAATCCACCGTGGTGCCGAAGCCGCGGGCGCTGAGCGAGGCGAAGTTGTACTTCGCGCCGCCTTGGGTCATGTCGCGCGCGTTCGCGACGCAGCCGGTCAGCGTCGCCGACACATACGGATTCGGAAACGCCTCACGGTACGCCTGGTCCTTGAGGTTGACCGCCAGCGCGACGATCTCGATCAGCCGGCGGACCTGGCGGCGAAACGCGTCCATGAATTCGGCGAACGTTGCGAATTGGCGCGGATCGCCGGTCGCCGGGCCGATGCGTTTGCCCATCACGCGCAGTTCGCCGTTGAGCAACGTCATTTCCAGTGCTGCCGCCAGCGACAGGTCGTTCCCCGACGTGCAGGCGAACGTGTCGCCGTCGCCCGTCGGCTCGACGCAGCCGATCACGCCGTAATTGCGCGCGTCGGCCAACGCGTAGCCGCAGTTTTGCAACGCCGGCACGGCCAAATCGTCGTTGAACAGCGCCGCGCCGGACGTGCTGCGGTACACCGCCAGCGCCTGGCGCCAGAAAGCGGGCGGCGTCTGGCGCGACAGCCGGATCGTAAAGGTGTTGCCGAGGCCTTTCACGTTCGCGAAGGCGTCGAGGATGATGTAGGAAAGCTCGTTGACCGCGTCGCGGCCCCGTGCGTCGACGCCGCCGACGGTCGGCGCGCCGCTGTCCGCGCCCAGTTCGCTGCCCGTGCGTTTGGCGGCGTAGGGCAGCACGATCAGGCTGTACGAGAGCTTGATCAGCAATTCCTCGATCAATTCCCGCGCTTCGGCCGGCGTGATGCGGCCGGCGGCGAGATCCTTGGCGTAATAGGGATAGAGATATTGATCGAAGCGGCCGATCGCGAAAATCGCCGTCATGCCGTAGGCGATCAGGCCGCCCACCTCGGTCAACCACAGCGCCTGCACCGCCTCGCGGAAGGTGCGCGGCGGCTGGAACGGCACGCGCCGGCAGATGGCCGCGGTTTCCAGCAAGTCGCGCCGGCGCGCGTCGTCCGTCGCGGCGGCGGCGACGCGTTCGGCCTCGTCGGCGACGCGTCCGGCGAATTCGCGAATGGCGTCGCACGACAGCATGACGGCTTCGAGAAACGCGCGGCCGTCCGCGTCGTCGGCCGGCCGGCTCGCCAGGCGCCGCGCGGCGTGTTTCTTGACGCCGGCGAAGCCCGTTTTGAGGATATTGCGCAGGCCGAGGATCAAATGCCCCTGCACGTCGAACACGTTGGTGGCGAACGCCGGATTGTTGTAGGCCAGCTCCTCGAAGGCGCGCAGCGCGTACAGCGGCTTGACCTTTGGGATTTTGCTCAATTCGAGCATGCGGCCGACGTCCATCGCCCGCGCCATCTTGAGATAGTGCCGCGGCCGCACGGCGGCGCGAAGATACAGGCCGTTCTCCTTCCACAACTGGCGCTTGCGGTCGCGCAGGGTCTTGCCCCGCCAATAGGGCAGAATGCGGTCGCGCAATTCGCGCTCTTCCTCGGCGGTGATGCGATACGGCTGCGGCTCGCGATGGCGCAGAAAATCGAGATCCATGTCGAGCACGACATTCATATCGCCGCGCTCGACGGGGATCACGCCGGCCACCAATTTGCTGGAGCGGTTGCCCAGAATTCGCTCTTCGTCAAGGATGTAGATCGTCATCTGCCGCAGCGTGTGCGCGAAGGCGAGGGCGGCGCGCTTCGCCGGGTGCTCGCCTTCCGTCTGCTGGAACGATTCGGTGTAATACCTCGCCCGTTCCAGGCAGATTTCATACGGGGCGGTCAGCACGCGATCTTTGTATCGTTGGTTGCGCGGGTGGATGGGCATCGGCGTTCCCCCTCGGCAAGCGGGCCGGGTTGTCCGGCAAAACCAAAGCAAAACACTCAAGAATCCCCTGAACGGGTAGATTATGATCGCGGCCGCGGCAATACAAGGGCGCCGCCGCGGCTGCACAGGTGGATGAAAACAAAGAGTTTTTGTTGTGCGCTGCCGTGCGCCATCGGGCGCAATTCGCGCTCGGTGCGCTAAGTGCTTGAAAACAAAGACTTTGCGGGAGTGCTCGCGCAGACGGGTCGAAAAACGCGCGCGGCGGGACATCTAAGTATGTGAAAACAAAGCGTTTGCGGGAGTGGCGGGAGTGTGCGGGAGTCGAGAAAAAGCACTCCCGCCGCCTAACTATTTGAAAATACTGGGAAAATACAGATTTGGCGGGAGTGGCGGGAGTGTTTCCCTATGCTGGGCTTAAGGAAAAAAATGAAGTTAACAATAGTGTAAAGCCGTGCGGAAGGGGCGGAAACACTCCCGCCACTCCCGCCACTCCCGCAAAACCCGCCGCGGTGACGCCCCGCGTACGCGTTAACTGATTGCACGCACCCGGTCGCACCATTGCCCATCGACGCAGGTCTCGTCGCCAGCATTTTTTCGGTCGTCCGACGCAGAATGGCGAATGGCGAATAAAGACATGGCGACGCCCCTCGAATTTCTCCATTTTCCACTATCCCTTCTCCATTCCGGTTTTCGCTCCTCTCGAACGTTGGCTTGGCGCGGAGGGAGGACGGCCAGATAGGGACCTGCCGTCGGGGAAGCGCATCTTTTCATCGACTCCGCTCGTCCCCAAAACGGCGTCTGGCGGGCGGGCCCCGGGTCTCACCGATTTCCAGCGCTTCACATTTAACTCACATAAACAAATTGCAACGACGAAACCGAGCCATCGAAGATTTCGCTCGCGGTTGCACGGCCGCGGCCTGCGGAAAATTTTCCAGCGACCCGCGCGGTCTCGCAATGTTGGCCGTGTTTGGCCGTAAATCGGCGGAAATTGGCCAATGGGCCGGCGCGCCCGCGGGCCGCCGCCCGGCCGGCCGCGTAAAATCGCAATACTGGCGCGGTCAAATATCACTTTTCGAACATCACCGCCAACTTGGCACGATTATTTCATACACATTTCTCGCCGTCAGAAAAAAGTTCGAAAAGTCGAAAAGTACGGTATTGCATTGTATTGTTTGGGGATGATGGGCGCAGGCGACACGAACTCGTTCGGGTCCTTTCGGTAACACGCGTCGCCTTCGAGAACAGACAAGCAGCAGCAGTGCGCGTCCGCGCGCCGGCGACCATTTTGCGGTCGCAGCGCAAACGACGCCGGGCGAAACACTGTCGAATGGCCGAGGGGGAAACCATGGCGCGCAAGCAATCCAGAGACCAAAGCACTGAGAAAAATGTCGGATTAGGCAATATTTTCCATAGCTTAGGCGGGTTCATCGACTTGCTGTCCGACCTGGCGGAGCAGGGCGGCGAATTCAAACGCTCCGGCGAAACCAGCAACGACAAAGACGGCGTCAAGGCCGTTTACGGCTTCTCGGTGCGCCTCGGCGGCGGCGGCGGCAAGCCGGTCGTCGAACCGTTCGGCAACGTGAAACGCGAGGGCCAAAAAGCGGTCGTCGACGATACGCGCGAGCCGATGGTGGACGTGTTCGACGAGGGCGATCATTACCGCATCGTCGCCGAACTGCCGGGCGTGACCGCCGAAGATATTCACTACGAGCTTCGTGACGATATCCTCAATCTGCGCGCGGCGCACGGCGAGAAAAAATATCGCAAAGAGATTCTGCTGCCGGCGCCGGTCGCAGCGGAGCGCATCAAGTCGTCGTACCGCAACGGCGTGCTGGAGCTCAAAGCGCCCAAAGGCAAAACGTCGTAACCGAGAGCGCGGGCGCTCGGTCGCCGGCGCCGCCGTCCGACAGGGGGAGAGGCCGCATGCAAACCATTCTCACGCTGGAAGACCTCATTCACGCGATGACCAATTCGTTGAGCGTCATCTCGGGCCATTCCCAGCACCTGCTCACCAAAGAGGCGATCGCCGGCAAAGAGCGGGAAGACCTGGTGGTCATTCGCGAACAAGCCGAGCGCGCTGTGAATCTGCTCGAACTGGTGCCGCGCGATGTCGTCAAACGGCGCGTCGGCGCCGCGGCCGCCGCGGCCGCCGCGGCGCAAGCGGCCGGCGCGCCGGCCGACGGGGGACTCAATCGCGGTCGGCGGGCCGACGACGTGCGCCTCGCCGCCCAGGAAGGAGTGCGCAGTGAAACGGAGTAAGAAACCGGGGCCGGACGTGATGGTCATGGTGGTGGACGACGAACCCTACATCTGCCGCTTTTTCGAGCGGGTCCTCGGCGACGAAGGCTATCGCGTCGTCACGACCACCAGCGGCCGGCGGGCGCTGACGCTCGCGACCGAGGTGCAGCCGGACCTCGTGCTGCTGGATATCGTCATGCCCGATCTCGACGGCGTGTCGACATTGCGCGGTCTGCGCACGGGCGGGTACCAGGGACCGGTGATCATGGTGACGGGCATGGGGACGATGCAGACGGCGCGCGAGGCCATGCTGCTCGAAGCGTATCAATACATCACCAAACCGTTCGACCTGGCGTTCGTGCGGTCGATCATTCGGGAAGTCGTGCGCGACTTTGCCGGCCGGCGGAAGGAAGTCGCGTGCGCACTCTGATCTACGTGCCGATCATTCATGCCGAGTCGGACCTGGGGACCATGGCCGACGATGTGCGCGCGCAGTTCGACGCCTTGCGCGAGTCCGGCGACAACTGGGAACGGCGGGCCGCGGCGATCGACTCCATGTGGGACGGCATCCGCGCCAAACTGTTCGCGCTGCCCGTCGAATGGCGCCGCACGCGCGTCTACCAGGACGGCCTGCCCGTCTGCCATCTGGAGGCGCAAATCGTGAAGGACCTCGCGGCCAAGGGCAGCCGGAATTTTCAGTTGCTGCTCGAGTTGGCCGCGCGCGGCGGCACGGTGATGGGCGCGGACAAATTGGAATTGCTCATCGAGGAATATCAACGCGTGCAAAAATTGGTGCAGGCGGCGCGCGACGGCGCGTCGGACGAGGCGGTGCGCGAACTGCAAGACGAGGGCGACGCCATCCTGCGCAAGCGCGACGAGTTCATCGCCGCGCACATTCAAGACACGCTGCAAGAGGGCGAAACCGGCGTGCTGTTTCTCGGCGTGCTGCATCGCGTCGACGAACTGCTGGCCGGGAAGTTCGAAGTGCGGCATTTGATCCACAGCCTCCCGTTCGAGTCGGACGTGCGGCGGCTTTTGAAGGAGCGTCAGCGATATGGTTCATGAAGCAAAAAAACGGCAGACGGAAAGTGTCGCCTTGCGCGTGGCCGAGGCGTTGCCCAAAGACGTCGGCCGCGGCATCGCCCGGCTCGACCCGCAGGACCTGGCGCGGCTCGGCGCCGAAGTCGGCGACGTGTTGCTGGTGACCGGCGAGCGCGCCACGGCGGCCAAGGCGATGCCCGCCTACAGCGAGAACCGCGGCCAGGGGCTCGTGCAGATCGACGGCATCGTGCGCGGCAACGCCAAGGCCGGCCTCGACCAGCGCGTCACCGTGGCCAAAAGCAGCCACGCCCCGGCCGCCAAGATTGTCATGCGGCCCGTCAACGCGGCGGCCGCGGGCCCCCGCGACGGCGACGCGCGCTACGTCGGCCGGCTGCTCGACGGCCTGCCGCTGCTCGCCGGCGACCGCGTGCGCGCCCTGCTGTTCGGCTCGCGCTTTCAGGATTTCGAGGTGGTGGCGACGCAGCCGCGCGAGGGCTGCGTGATCGTGCACCCGCAGACGCAAATCGTGATCGAAGCCGAGGGCAAAGCCGGCGGCGGCAAATCGGCCGGCATCTCGTATGAGGACGTCGGCGGCCTGCACAAGGAAACGCGCCGCGTGCGGGAAATGATCGAACTGCCGCTGCGCTATCCGCAAATCTTCGAGCGCCTGGGCATCGACGCGCCGAAGGGGGTGCTGCTCTACGGCCCGCCGGGCACGGGCAAGACCTTGCTCGCCCGCGCCGTCGCGCACGAGACCGAGGCGAATTTCATTTCGGTCAGCGGGCCGGAAGTGATTCACAAGTTCTACGGCGAAAGCGAAGCGAAGCTGCGCGGAATTTTCGAGCAGGCGCGCAAAACCGCACCGTGCATCATCTTCCTCGACGAACTCGACGCCATCGCCCCCAAGCGCGAAAACGTGCAGGGCGACGTGGAAAAACGCGTCGTCGCCCAACTCCTGGCGTTGATGGACGGCTTGGAGACGCGCGGGCAGGTCATCGTCATCGGCGCGACGAATATCCCCAATGTGCTGGACCCGGCCCTGCGGCGGCCCGGCCGCTTCGATCGCGAAATCGAGATCGGCATCCCGGACGCCGGGGCGCGGCGCGAAATCCTCGAGATTCATACGCGCGGCATGCCGCTGGCCGACGATGTCGACCTCGGCCGGCTCGCGGAAATCACGCACGGCTTCGTCGGCGCGGACCTGCAGGCGCTGTGCCGCGAGGCGGCGATGACGACGCTGCGCAACGTGATGCCGGGGATCGACCTGGCGAGCAAAGAAATCCCCTACGAGGTGCTGGTCGCGCTGAAGGTGACGATGGCGCACTTTCTCTCGGCCCGGGGCGAGGTCGAGGCCTCGGCGGTGCGCGAGGTGTTCGTCGACGTGCCCAACGTCAGTTGGGACGACGTCGGCGGCCTGGACGACATCAAACGCGAATTGCACGAAGCGGTCGAGTGGCCGCTCAAACACGCCGCCTTGCTCGCGCACGCCGGCGTGTCGCCTTCGAAAGGGATTCTGCTCTACGGCCGGCCCGGCAGCGGCAAGACCCTGCTCGCCAAAGCCGTGGGCTCGCAAAGCGGCGTCAATTTCATCTCGGTCAAAGGCCCCGCGCTGCTGTCGAAGTACGTCGGCGAAAGCGAAAAGGGCATCCGCGAAGTCTTCAAGAAAGCGCGCCAGGCCGCGCCCTGCATCTTGTTTTTCGACGAGATCGACGCGCTCGCGCCGACCCGCACCGCCGAAAGCGGCGATTCGCACGTGGCGCAACGCGTGATCAGCCAACTGCTGACCGAAATGGACGGCGTGGAAGAGCTCAAGGGCGTGCTGGTCATCGCCGCCACCAATCGCAAGGACATGCTCGATCCGGCGCTGCTGCGACCCGGACGCTTCGATCTCTTGATCGAGATGCCGACGCCCGACGCCGGCGCCCGCGCCAAAATCTTCGAGGTCTGCCTGAAAGGGAAGCCCCTGGCCAAGGGCGTGCGCCTTACGGATCTGGCGCAGCGCACCGAGGGCGCGACCGGCGCCGACATCGACTCGATCTGCCGCCGCGCCGCGTTCCTGGCGGTGCGCGATTTTCTCGCGACGCACGCCGATGAAGACGCGGCCAGTCTGCGCATCACCGACGAAAAACTGCGGGCCGCGATCCGCGACATCAGGGGGTCGAATCCGTCCGCGCGCGACGAAGCCGAACAGCGAGCCCAATAAGCGATGTTCTGCCTGACGTACCAAAACGAACAGGAACGGGCCCGGGCCGTGGTCGCCATCGCCCGCCGTTGCCGGAAAGCGCGCACGGCTTTCGCGTTCGTCGGCACGGCGGCGCAATGCGCGGCCCTTCGGCCGGAGGTCAAACGGCTCTCGGCGCCGGTGCACCGGAGCGTGACCTACTGCGCCACGGAACTCGCCGTGATCGCGCACAGTCATGCCGCGCTGAACGAGGCGATCGGCGCGTTGCGCACGACCTTGCTCGAACTGTCGGCCGACGGCCGCCCGCTGGTGGTCTGGGTCGATTCGCCGCTCATGCCCGCCGGCGCCGCGCATGCCGGCGCGATGTGGGTCTACCGCAACGCGGTCGACGATTTCGCGGCCCTGGCGCGGTTGCGCATCGTCAACGCCTATCGCTTCGCCGAGGTCGCGCCGGCGGTGCGCGCCAATTTGTTCGAGGTGGCCAACGCGGTCATCAGCGCCCGCTCCGTTTTCCCGCTCTGTCCGCCGTGGGTGATCGAAGCGCCGGCTGAACCGCGCCGCGACAATTCCCGGGTCGCCGGCGCGGCGGCGCCGGGGGCCGGCTTCGGCTTCGGTTCGTTGCTGCAGGCGGAAAAGCTGGCGACGATCGGGCAGATGGCCGCCGGCTTCGCGCACGAACTGGGCAATCCGCTGTCGGTTATCAGCTCCAGCATTCAGCATTTGCAACAACGGTTCGAGGCCGCCGGCGATCCGGAGCGCGAATTCGCGACGCTGGCCTTGCAAAACGTCGAGCGGATGCAGGGCCTGCTGCAGAACATTCGCGAGGCGGCGGGCGTGCGCGAACGGCAATTCCAGGCCGTCGAACTCAAAGAAGTCGTGGCGGAAGTGCTGCGCTTCGCGGCGGCGGAATTTCGCCGGCGCGGCGTCGCGGTCCAGGTCCGGTTCGATGCGGCGTTGCCGCGCGTCTTCGTGGATCCCAGCGGCGTGAAACAGGTGTTGCTCAACGTGGTCCGCAATGCGCTCGACGCCATGAACGGCGGCGGCGGCGCGTTGCGCGTGCACGCGTCGTGGTCGCGGGACAAGAACGCGGCCGTCGTGAAAATTGCGAACAACGGCCCGGCGATCGCCGCGGCGGATTTGCCCTGCATGTTCCGGCCGTTTTTTACGACGAAGAAAGAAGGGACCGGCCTCGGCCTTTTCCTGTCGCGAAAAATCGCGCGGGAGCATGGCGGCGACCTGGCGGCGGAAAACGTGCCGGGCGGCGTGCGCTTCGTACTGACGCTGCCGCGGGATCCCCGCGAAAGGGACGATCATGGCCAACATACTAATTGTGGATGACGAACCGAATCTGTGCCGGCTGCTGACGATGCTGCTGCGCGAGCACGGGCACCGGGCGCGGTACGTGCTGTCGGGCGAGGATGCGCTGACCGCCGCGGCCGAACACGTCCCCGATCTCGCGCTGCTCGACTTGAACATGACCGGCATGGACGGCATGGAAACGCTGCGGCGGCTGAAACGCCAGGCCCCCGAACTCCAGGTGGTCATCATGTCGGCCGTCGGCGACCTGAGCGTGGCCGTGCGGGCGATGAAACAGGGCGCCGTCGATTTCCTTTCCAAACCGTTCGACAACAAGGCGTTGCTGTCCACGATCGACACTCATCTGGCCAACCGTAGCGAGGCCCCCCCGGACTCGCCGTTGCTCATAGGACAGAGCCCTACCTTCCTGACCGCCGTCGACGAGGCGCGCAAATTCGCGCCGCCCGACATCAACGTGCTGCTGCTTGGCGAGACCGGCACGGGCAAGGAACTCTTCGCGAAGACGATCCACGCTTGCAGCAAACGGCGCAACGGACCGTTCGTGGCGATGGACTGCTCGATGCTCGCCGAGAACCTGTTCGAGAGCGAACTGTTCGGCTATGAAAAAGGGGCCTTCACCGGCGCCGACACGTCGCGTATCGGCCGGCTGGAGCTGGCCCAGGGCGGCACGCTGTTCCTGGACGAAATCGGCAATCTGCCGCTGGCGTTCCAGGCGAAGATGCTGCGCGTTCTACAGGAGCGCCGCATGGTGCGCGTCGGCGGGCGCAAGACGATCGCCCTGGATGTGCGGCTGATCTCGGCGACCAATGTCAATGTCAAAGAAGCGGTCCAGGCGGGCCGGTTCCGGCAGGATCTCTTTTATCGGCTGCAGGAAGTCGCGATCAACCTGCCGCCGCTGCGCGAACGTCCCGGCGATGTGCGGCTGCTCGCGGAACGTTTCGTCGCGACCTACGCCAAGGCCTTCCAGGCCCCGGTGGCCTCGATCTCGCCGGAGGCGCTCCGGACGCTGGAATCGCATCCGTGGCCGGGCAATGTCCGCGAACTCGAAAATGCGATGAAGTCCGCCGTGGTGCGGGCCGCGGACATTATGCGCCGCGAGGATCTGCCGCCCGAGATTCAGGGGGAGTGTGCGGCGCCCGCCGCTTCGGCCCCGGCGTCCGCGCCGATCGGCCGGCGCCAGCGGCTGCTCGTGGAAATCGAATACGAACTCGACGCGCTGGGCGTCGACTTGAAAGCGATCGGCGCGCAAGCGGCCGAGCGGGCGGAAAGCCAGGTGCTGCAGGATTTGTCGAAGCGCGTGCGCGTCGCGGGCAGCCGCCTGGCGAAAATGGTCAACGTCGACCCCAAGACGTTGCGGACCAAGCTGCGCAAATACGGTCTCGAAACTCACGGAATATCATAAAGGAGCGCGACGTGCGCCGCATCGTCCACCACAAAATTGCGCCGGCGTCGGGCAAGCATTCCCCCGCGAGGGGAACCGATTCCCGGGGTTCGTTCCCCCAGGACGGCGCGCCGATAACCGGGACTTCGGGCGCGGCCCGAAAAATATCACAAAATCCGAACGTTGACGCGTTTTCGCCGCCGCCGGCGGGCCCGGCGCCCGTTGGCGCCGGTCTTGCTAAACCCCATATCGCCGCAACAACGCGGCGCAAAAAAACAAGGGGTATGAAAATGGCAAAGGTTATGAAGTCAACTGATTCCTCGAGCCTGGCGGAAGTGGTGGACCGGATTCTCGACAAAGGCATCGTGATCGACGCTTGGGCCAAAGTCTCGCTGGTCGGCATCGAACTGTTGTCGGTCGAAGCGCGCGTTGTTATCGCGTCGGTCGAGACGTACCTGAAGTACGCGGAAGCCATCGGCTTGACCGCCACCGCGGCCGCGCCCACGGCGTAAGCGGACGTGACGGCACAGGGGTCCGCTCCCCGAGACTGGCGGGCACGTCGATCTCGGGGGGCGGCTCCGACGAAAGCCGCGGTCGGCAACGTTTCACGGCGCGCGGTTCCCTTTGACGGGCCGCCGCCTCAACCGAAGAAAGGAGATCGGTGATGAGCAATCATTTTACGAGTTTCACGGTCGATACGATGAAAGCGTTTGGCCAGGATTTGGCGGATCTGGCGCAGCATCGCACGGAAAGCATCACGAACATCCGCAATCATACCGAAGGCATGCTCGCGGGGTTCCTGAAAGAATTTCACGACGCGGCCGCCAAGCGCCGGAACGATGCGGCGGAAGACGCCGAAGCCCGCCGCAACCACTTGAACGCCTTGCGCGCCGAAGTGCAGTCGCTGCGCGAGACCTTCACGGCCGAGCGCGAAGCGATGGCCACCGACATCCGCGAGATGGCCGCCGAGCTGCGGCAGGCGTGCGAAACGTTCCGCAATCGTCCGCGGGCCGACCAGGCCTCGCCGGCGAAGGAATCGCCGCGCAGCAGCGGCCGCGGCAAGAACAAGCACAACAAGAGCGCGGAGTGATCGCGGGACAGCCGCGCGCCGTGCGCGGCTGCCAATGCGGGCGCGGGCCGGGCGAAACCAGAAAGCGGAGCGACGGCGGCGTCGCGAAAGGAAAGGGACGATGAACGGAAACGGCGAACAACCCAATGTCGTAGCTCTCATGGACATCGCGTCGCCGACGGGCATGGCCGTCGAACCGAGCGAGGACTTCGTTCAAACTCCCGCGGTGCGGCAGTTGGCGAACCGGGCTCTCGCCTATCTCAAAGCGGGATACCCGGTTCATTTCTCCGGCCCGACGGGAACGGGAAAAACGACGCTGGCGCTGCACGTGGCGGCGCTGCGCGGCCGGCCGGTCACGCTGATGCACGGCGACGACGAGTTCAGCTCCAGCGACCTGGTCGGCGGCGAATACGGATATCGCAAAAGCAAGCTGATCGACAACTTCATTCACTCGGTGGTCAAAACGGAAGAAAGCGTCAACACGCTGTGGACGGACAATCGGCTGACGCTGGCCTGCCGGGCCGGCGACACGTTGGTGTACGACGAATTCACGCGCTCGCGGCCGGAAGCGAACAACGCGCTGCTCTCGGTGCTCGAGGAGCGGTTGCTCTCGCTGCCCAAACGGATGCCGCGCGCGGACGGTTATATGGAAGTCCATCCGGATTTTCGCGCGATCTTCACGTCGAATCCGGAGGAATACGCCGGCGTCCATCGCACGCAGGACGCGCTGCTGGACCGCCTGATCACCATCAAGGTCGATTATTTCAATCGCGATACGGAGGTGGAAATTACCCGCATGAAATCCGGACTGACCTTGGCGGAAGCCGTGATGATCGTGGATGTCGTGCGCCAGTTGCGCGATATGGGGTTGACCAAGCAAGGGCCGAGTCTGCGCGCCTGCATCATGATCGGCCGCATCGCGGCTCAGCAGGGCGCGCACGCCCGGCGCGGCGACACGGTGTTCTCCGAAATCTGCCACGACGTGCTGGGCGGCCTGGCGCCGCGGGTCGTGCACGACGGCAAAAAGGGCATTCACTCGATGATCGACGAAATCATCGCCAAGTGCGCCAAGGACGAGCGGCGGCCCGTGCGGGAAATCGCGGTCGGCGACAACGGGACGGCGATCGCCGTGAAGAAGGAGCAGCGGTCATGAAAAAACCGTCGCGCGAAGCCAAGTGCATCAAGACGTTGGCGTCGATTCGGGGCTCGGGATCGAATTCGGGCGAGCGCCACGTGCACCAATTTCAATTGGCTTCCTTGGAACTCGACCGCTCGCGGCGGATGAACGAGAAGAACTCGGCCGCGGCGCGGATTCGGGAAATCGACGTGCGGCTGCACGAGATCGACAAAGAGATTCGCCGGCATCAGCAGGCGTTGGACGCGGGCGGCGCCGGCCGCGCGTCGTCGCCGGCGAACGCGTCCGAACCAGCGGCGGGCCCGCGCCGACGGACGTTGCGGTACTAATCGCGAAGCGGCGGCTCGGACCGCCGCCGTACAACTAATTGGGGACGCACAAAGATGAGCATCAAATTAAATTGTCTGGCCTGCGGACACACGCTGACGCTCGGCGACGCGTACGAGGACTTCACCGGCGAGGTTCATTGCTGGGGCTGCCACACGCTGCTGGAAATCGCGTTGGTGGACGGCCGGCTCCGGTCGATCCGGCGGGCGGGAACCGGCGGCGCCGCGCTGGCCGCGCCCGCACACGAACAACCGGCGGAGCCGCAAGCGCCGCTGCCGCGGGATGGCGAGGCGGGTTATGGCGAATAAAGGGCTTTATCTCTACGGCCTGATTCGCGCGGACGACCAGCGGGAGTTCGGCTGCATCGGCTTGGCCGACGAAGGCGCGCCGGCGCTGGTGACGTCGATTTGCATCGCCGGGGTCTGCGCCGTGGTCAGCGACTGCGGGACGCAAAAAATCATGCCGTTGCGGAAGTATCTGGATCCCTATCATCGGGTGATCCAGGAAGTGATGAAAACGGCGACGATCATCCCCATTCGTTTCGGGCACGTCGCCAGAAACCGCGACGCCATCGCGACGATGTTGAAGCACAACCGCGACACGATCCGCGAAGGTCTCGACCGGGTCGCCGGCTGCGTCGAAATGGGGCTGAAGGTGAAATGGGATGTGGACAACATCTTCGAACATTTCATCGGCATCGACGCGGAACTGGCCGCCTTTCGCGACGAGATCTTCGGCCGGTCGCAGGCGCCGAGCCTGGCGGAAAAAATCGAGCTGGGCCGGCTCTTCGCGGAGCGGCGGGCGAAGGAACGCGAGCGGGAGACGGAGCGGGTCATCGAACAGTTCCAGGGGTTTTCCGCCGACGTGAAATCGAATACCCCCAAGAACGAAACCGTCGTCATGGATCTCGCCTTTTTGGTGGCCCGCGACGCGATGAAGACGTTCGAGGAGCGGGTGTATCAAGTGGCGGCGACGTTCCCGTCGCACTATCTGTTCGACTACACGGGGCCGTGGGCGCCGTTCAACTTCGTGGACCTGGATCTGCAAACGCCGGACGATTGAGGGGACGCCATGGGCATCATCAACGCGTCGGTGCGCGGGCTGTTTCGCGTGTTCGATGAGGTCGCCGATCTCGCCGAAAAAGAACTGTACGACGAGGACGGGGTCAAAAACGAACTCATGGAAATCTACAAGAATCTCGAAGCCGGCGTGCTCGACGAAGAAGAGTTCGAACGCCGGGAAGCCCGTTTGGTCGAGCGGCTGGGCGAGATCGAGGAGCGGCAGAAATCGAGGGGTCGATGACGACGAGAATCGCCGGCGGCGTGTGGCGCCGCGGCGGCCGGCCGGCGCTGGCGCAGCCCGGCGACGAAGGACCGTGGCGCCGCGGAGGACGGCGTCCGACGCCGCACGGCGTGCGCGCCAAACGCCGGATCGGGCGGCGCGCGCCGTTTCATCCGGGCGACCCGCGGTTTGAGATGTTTCTGGATGGCGCGTGAATCGTCGGTTCCGCAACGCGACACGAGAGGTTGGGACGACATGAGAAAGCGGCCCGCGATCGGCGGCAAAACCAGCAACGCAACAGCGCGCGGCGGCAACCAACCGCCTCGCGCCGTGCGATCGCCCGCGCACCACGACGGCTTGCTCGACGCCGGCGCCTCGGACGACGCGTTCGTCGCGCTCGAACGCTGCCTGGAACGGATTCCGGTCGGGAGTTGGGCGGGCATGGTGATCGTCCGGCGCACAGAGCCGAACGCGATGAGCCGGGCGCGCGAAGGCAGCCGGCAGCCGGCGCCCGGCGACGCGTACCGCAGTTGTTTCCCGACGCGTCCGCCGCTCGCGCCGGCGGCGGCGGGCGATGCGCAGGGCGCCCTCGGGAGAATCGTGATGTTGCTGCGGGCGCGCACCGGGCACGATTTCTCGCTGTACAAGAAACGGACGCTTTACTACCGCGTCGAGCGGCGGATGGAACAACATCAAATTGACACCGTGGGGTCGTACGCGGCGTTCCTGGCCGGCGATCCGCAGGAATTGGATATTCTGTACAAGGAAATGTTGATCGGCGTGACGGGCTTTTTCCGCGACCCGGCGGCGTGGGAGGCGTTGAAATCTCACGTACTGCCGGCGCTGATCGCGAGCCGGCCGGCCGGCACGACGTTGCGCGTCTGGGCGCCCGGTTGCTCGACCGGCGAAGAGGCGTACTCGCTGGCCATTGTGTTTCAGGAGGCATTCGAAAACATCGCCCCGCGCAAGAACCAGGCGGTGCGGATTTTCGCGACGGATTTGAATCGCGACGCGCTGCAGATCGCCCGCCGCGGATTTTACCCGCGCGAGATCGCGGCGGCGGTTTCGCCCGAACGGTTGCGGCGGTTCTTTCCCGAGGAGCCAGACGGCTATCGGGTGGCGGCGGAACTGCGCACGCCCGTCGTCTTTATGGTTCACAACGTGATCATGGATCGCCCGTTCGCCCAAATGGATCTGTTGATTTGCCGCAACCTGCTGATTTATCTCGACCCCCGCCTGCAAAAGAACCTCCTGACCATGTTCTGGCAGACCCTGAATCGGGGCGGCTTCCTTTTCCTCGGCCCCGCCGAATCGGTCAGCGGCGCGCGCGACCTGTTCACGCCGGCGCAGCGGCCGGCGAAGCTGTTTCAACGCGTCGAAATCAGTGCGCCGGCGCGACTGGCGCCCCTCGCACCCGCCGTGCAGCGGCTGCCGTTCGGCGCCGGCGAGTCGGCCATTTTGCGGCTGGAGAGCGGCGGCGCCGCCGACCGTTCCCGCGCGCAGACCACGCGCGTGATTCCCGTCGCCTACGGCCGCGAAGATCGCCTGCTCGCCGACATTACGGCGGACTGGGCGTATCCGGAATTGGCGGCCGACGTGCGCCTGGCCTTTCAAAACGGCGCGCCCACGGACCGGGAGATCGACCTGCCCGACGGCCGGCGCTGGACCGCGCGCATCACGCCCTGGAACGTGCCCGGGCGCCAGCTCGACGCGGTCGTCGTCGCCGTGCGCGAAACGACAGCCATGCAATTGATGGAGCGGGAGCTGCGCGCGGCGGAAACGCGGCAACGGCAATTCCCGCACGCGGCGGCGGAACGCGGCGGCGAACGGCCCGCGGACGCGCGCGAGGGGGGCCGGCCGTGACCTCGGGCAAGCGGGCGATGTCGGATTTCAACACGCTGCGGCGGCGCGCCGAGGAGAAGTTGCGCGAACACCGCCACGTCGCGGCCGGCGGCGCGCTGGACGACGAAACGCAGAATTTGCTGCGCGAACTGCAGGTCCATCAGATCGAACTGGAATTGCAGAATGAAGAGTTAATCGGCTCGCGCGAGGAGCTCGAACGCACGCTGGAACGGTTCACCGACCTGTTCGACCGCGCGCCGGTGGGCTATTTCGCCATCGATCGCGAGGGCGTAATCCGGCAGGCGAACCTGACCGGCGCGACGCTGCTCGGCGTGGAGGCGCCCTTGCTGGCGAACCGGCCGTTTGCGCAATTCGTCGTCGCGGAGGCGCGGCCGAGATTCGCCGTCTTTCTCCGGACGGTTTTCGACAAGCGGACGCGCCGCTTGTGGGAAACATCGTTGCTGCGGCCGGGCAAGCGGCCGCGGTTCGTGCGCCTCGAGGCGACCGTTCCGGAGACGGGCGGCGAGTGCCGGCTGGCGGCGCTGGACATCACCGCCCGGCGGCGAATGGAGGAAGCGCTCCGGAAAAGCGACGAGAAATATCGGCTGATCGCGGAAAACGTAATGGACGTGATTTGGACCGCGGATTTGTCGCTGAACATTCAATATATCAGTCCGGCGGTCCTGCGCATGCGCGGGTACAGCGTCAGCGAAGCCCGGCGGCAGGCGCCGGAAGAGATCTTCCCCGCGTCGTCGTTGGAGATGTTGAATGGTCTGCTCGCCGCGGAATGGGAAAAAGATGCGCGGCCGCCGGCCGACCCCGCCGACGTGCGCACGATCGAGTTGGAACAGTACTGCAAAGACGGTTCGACCATCTGGACCGAATGTCAATTCGGTTTCCTGCGCGACGAAGACGGCCGGCCGCAGGGGATTATCTGCGTCACGCGCAACATCACCGAACGGCGGCGGGCGCAAGCGGAACGGTTGACGATGGAAGCGCAATTGCGCCATCAGCAAAAGCTCGAGTCCATCGGCACGCTGGCCAGCGGCGTCGCGCACGAAATCAACAATCCGCTGATGGGCATCATGAACTTCGCCGAGTTGATTCAGACCCAGGACATGCCGCGGGTCAAAGTCGAGGATTTCGCCCGCAAGATCGTCGCGGAAAGCGCGCGGGCGGCGAAAATCGTCCGCAATTTGCTGGCGTTTTCGCGGCAGGACAGCGAGGAACACAGCCCGGCGCTGATCGACACCGTCATCCGCTCGACCTTGTCGTTGATCGAAACCGTGCTGCGCAACGAGGAAATCAAGGTCACAGTGGACGTGCCGGACGGGCTGCCGGCGATCCGCTGCCGGAGCCAGCAGATTCAGCAAGTGATCCTGAATCTGGTGACCAATGCCCGCGACGCGTTGAACGAGCGATATCCGGGCCGGGATCCCGACAAGACCCTGGCGATCCGCGCCCGGCAAATGGAAAAGGACGGCGCGCCGTGGATTCGCACGGTCGTCGAAGACCACGGCGTCGGCATGGCCGCAAAAACAATGGCCCGGATATTCGATCCTTTTTTTTCCACCAAGCCGCGCCATCTGGGCACCGGCCTCGGGTTGTCCGTCAGTCACGGAATTATCCGGGAGCACGGCGGCAATTTATGGGTGGACAGCAGACTGGGTGAATTTTCGCGGTTCTACGTGGACCTGCCGGTCGACAACGGCTGGCGGCTGGACCGCGACCGAACCGTGTGAAGAGGAGCGCGCCATGCCGCGAATTTTGATCGTCGACGACGAACCGAACATCTGCGAAGCGATCGGCGAGTTTCTGCGCAACGACGGCCATGACGTCATGACGGCGCCGGACGGCGCGGACGCGCTGGCCGCCTTGACCGCGCAGCATTTCGACGTCGTGGTCACCGACATCATCATGCCGCGCTTTTCGGGCATCGAACTGCTGCACCGGATTAAAGATTCGGATCCCGAGGTGCAGGTGATTGTGGTGACCGGCGAGCCGACGCTGGAAACGGCTTCGACGGCGTTCCGCGAGCATGCGTTCGACTATCTGCCGAAGCCGGTCAGCGGCAAAGTGCTGCGGCAAGCCGTCGCCAACGCGTGCAAGCTGAAGGCGCTGGGCGAAGAAAAAAAGCGGCTCGAGGCCGAGAACGACAAGTATCGCGAAGAACTGGAAAAGTTGGTCGAGGCCCGCACCGGCGAAGTCCTGCGCGCCAATCAACGGCTGCAGGAGTCGCTGATCTGCCTGCGCGAAAATCTGGACGACAGCACCCGCGCGATGTCGATCATGATCGAAAAGCGCGATCCGTACACCGCGGGGCACCAGGCGCGCGTCGCCCAGCTCGCACTGGCGATGGCGACCGCGATGAATCTCGGGGAAAACGAAATCGCGTCGGTCCATACGGCGGCGCTGCTGCACGACGTGGGGAAGATTTGCGTTCCCGTCGAGATTTTGTCGAAGCCGGCGAAATTGAACGACGCGGAAATCACGTTGATCCAATGCCATTGCGAAGCGTCGTTCGAAATCCTGCGCACGATCCGGTTTCCCGGCCCGATCGCGACGATCGCCGGCCAGCACCACGAACGGTGGAACGGCTCGGGGTATCCGGCGGGACTGCCGGGCAAGGAAGTCCTGCACGAGGCGCGGATCATCGCCGTGGCCGATGTCGTCGAGGCGATGACGCACCATCGGCCGTTTCGGCCGGCGCAGGGCGTTGCCGCGGCGCTTTCCCACATCACGGAAGCCGCCGGCGTGCTCTACGACCCGGACGTGACGGCGGCGTGCGTCGACACGTTCCGCGCGGGTTTTTCATTCAACGGCGGCTCGGCCGACATGCCGGGCCGGTACGGCGCCGATCTGAGCTGCCGCAACAATTGACGGATGGCAAACATCTTTCCGGGGGGAAACAAATTGACCACGCCGACGAATCTGCGACCGATGCGGGACCGCGGGAGCAAGGAATCCCTGGCCGACGCGATCGAAGTCATTCTCGACAAAGGGTTGGTGATCAACGCCGACATCACCGTGTCCGTGGCCGGCGTCGAGCTCCTCGGCATCAAAATCCGCGCGGCGCTGGCCTCGTTCGCCACGGCGGCCAAATACGGATTGGAGTTCCCGTCGGGGACCAACATCGAAACCTCCGCCTGGCGGCAGGCGCAGTCGGGCGACGAGTCTTGTCCGCAGTGCGGCAAACATTCCGCGACCGAAGAACTGCTCAATGACGGCTGCCCGTGGTGCGGCTGGCAAAGCGCGCGGGCGAGGGCGGTTGCGCCGGCGCCGCTGCCGCTGCCGATCGCCGGCAGTCAATGAAAGGCGGTTCGATGATCGGGACTTCGCCGCGGCGCGATCGCGTCCATTTGCCGACCTGCCGGGGCTGCGCGCGCGGCGACCCCGGCGCGGGCGAGGCGTAGCATGGAGCCAGTGCGCGAGGCGAAAGCCACCGTCACGGACCTGCTCGATCGGTTGTTGGAAACCGGCGTCATTCTCGATTTGGACATGATCATCGGCATCGCCGGCGTGCCGTTGATCGGGGTCAGTCTGCGCGCCGCGATCGCGGCCATCGAAACGATGATCGAGTACGGGTTCATGCAGACATGGGACGAAAACACGCGGCGCTACGCCGAGCGCGAATTGCAGAGCAAACGTTTGCCGTTTGGGCGGGACGAACGCACGCTGGTGGAAATGTTCGGTTCGCATTGGTCGGCCGACGGCATCCAGCGGGCGTGGCGGCCCGGCCGGTTGTTCGTGACCAATCAACGCTTGATCCTGTATCGGCGGATGCCCGCCGAGGTCCTGTTCGAGGCTCCGTTGGGACGCATCGCCGGCCTCGCGACCGGTGAGAGCGTGCGCTTCGACGGGCGACGCGTCCCGCTCTTGCACATCACGTTGGACGACGGCGCCGCCGCGTCGTTCTACGCCGAGGATCTCGACGGCCTGCGGTCGGCGTTGGAAGAGCAATTGGCGGCGATGGGCGTGGCCGTCACCGCAACGAGCGAGGCCTGGGGTCAGGATTGCGAAGCGGCCGACGCGATGCCCGGCGCGCAGATCCTGGCCAAGGGCATGATGTGGCGGCAGGAATCCGGCGCGCCAGGGATCGCGGCCGAATGGCGCCCGGGAATTCTCTATTTGACCGACAAGGGGTTGCTCTGGTGGTCGCAGAACCGCCGGCGTCTGGAACTGCGCATCGCGGCCTCGTCGATCCTGGGCGTGACCGCGGAGACCCATGAAAAAAGCGCGTTGCTGCCCGAGAGTTCGATGCTGGTCGTGCGCTGGATGGGCCAGGACGCCACGATGACCAGCTTGTTCACTGGGAAAGCCGTCGAAGAGTGGCGTCGCGCGATTCGCCGCGTGGCGGTCGATGACAAAAGTGGAGCAGCGTCATGATCGATGTCGACGAAGGGAACTTGAAGCAAGGTCTGCTGGGCCTGGTGATCGCCTTGGTCGAAGTGATCAAGGACGCGCTGGCGACGCAGGCCTTCCGGCGGATGGAAAACGGGCATTTGACCGACGCCGAGGTCGAGCGGCTCGGCGCCGCGCTGGCGGATTTGGACGTCGTGCTGGCGCAGATCAAAGAAGAACACGGCGTCGCGGAGGCGGTTCAACAGGTGCGCGACAGCCTCGACGATCTGGTCGGCGACGTGGTCGACCGCCTGTCGAATCCCGGCCGTTGGCCGGAAGCGGCCGAGCCGCTGTCGTCGTGAACGAATGCGGGGGGAATCCCCCACGCGTGTTCCGCTGGGGACGGAAGGCAACGATGGATATTCGCCGGAAGAACGGAGGCCGCGCGGCGCGTATTTTCTACCTGATCTTCGTTCTTTTTGCCGCGGGCATCGTCGCCGGCGGCTACCTCTACTTCCATTACTATGAAAAGCACTACCGCATTGAGGTCGAGCATCAGCTTTCGGCCATCGCAGAACTGAAGGTGAGCGAACTGGCGCGGTGGCGCCAGGAAAGGTTGGCGGACGCGGCCGTCTTTTATCGGAACGACGCGTTCGCCGCGCTCGTGCGGCGTTATTTCGAGAAGCCGGACGATGCGGCAACGCAAGCGCAACTCGGGGCCTGGCTGGCGCATTTTCAGCAGGCGGAGCACTACGACGCGGTGATGTTGCTGGACAATCAATACGTCGGAAAGATGATTTTTCCCGCCGGACCGGAGCGCGGGCTCGCCTTCGTTTCTCCGGGCGTCGCGGCGACCCTGCAAGCGGGCCAGGTGGCCTTTGAGGATTTTTACCGCGACGAGCAGAACCGGCGAATCTACCTGAAAACCATGATCCCGATTTTCGATGAACCGGACGGCGGCCGGCGTCTGGGCTGCCTGGCGCTACGAATCGATCCCACAACGTATCTCTACCCATTTATCCAGCGCTGGCCGCTGCCCGGTCGCACCGCGGAAACGTTGCTCGTTCGCCGCGAAGGAAAGGACGTACTCTTCCTGAACGAGCTCAAATTCGCCGCCGACGTGGCGCTCACGCGGCGCATCCCGCTGGCGAGACAAGACGTGCTCGCCGTCAAGGCCGTCGCCGGACACCAAAGCATCGTCGAGGGCCTGGACTACCGGAACGTGCCGTCGATCGGCGCGGTGCGGGCCGTTCCGGATTCGCCGTGGTTCCTCGTCGCGCGCATGGACACCGCCGAGGTGTATGCGCCGCTGCGCGGCCGGCTGTTGGCGACCGTGATCGTGGCGTGCCTGCTGCTCGTGTGTTCCGCCTTTGGCGCCGGCCTGGTCTGGCGGCAACGCGACGCCGCATTCTATCGGGCGCAATGCCAGTCGGACGAAGCCTTGCGGGAAAGTGAAAAAAAATTGCGCAGCTATATCGACAATGCGCCCGACGGGGTGTTTGTCGCCAACGAACTCGGCCACTACTTGGAGGTCAATCCGGCAGCCTGCGAGATGACCGGCTACTCCCGCGAAGAACTGACAAAATTGAATTTCATGGAGCTGGTTCCTCCGCACGCAAAGGAAGCCGCTCGGCAGGCGTTTGCATCGGTCGCGCGGACCGGCAAGACGCGCGTCGAAATACCATTTCTTCGCAAAGACGGCCAAAGCCGTTTCTGGAGCGTCGACGCCGTCAAGCTGACGGATTCGGGATACCTCGCTTTTACCAAGGATACCACGGCACGCCGACGCGCCGAGGAAGAGCTGCGGGCGAGCGAAGGGAAACTGCGCAGCTATATCGACAATGCGCCGGACGGAGTTTTTGTCGCCAACGAACTCGGCAACTATTTGGAGGTCAATGCAGCAGCCTGTGAGATGACCGGCTACTCCGGCGAAGAACTGACGAAAATGAATCTCATGGAACTGATTCCTCCACACGGAAAAGAAGCCGCGCAAAAGGCTTTTGAAGCGGTCGCGCAAACCGGCAAAATCCGCGTCGAAATTCCGTTTCTTCGCAAAAACGGCCAAGGCGGTTTCTGGAGCGTCGACGCCGTCAAGTTGACGGATTCGAGATACCTCGCATTTACCAAGGACATCTCGGCACGCCGACGCGCCGAGGAAGATCTGCGGGAGAGCGAAAGGAAATTGCGCAGCTATATCGACAATGCGCCCGACGGGGTTTTTCTCGCCAACGAATTGGGCAACTACGTCGAGGTCAATGCGGCGGCATGCGCGATCACCGGTTACTCCCGCGAAGAACTCCTGCAGATGAATCTGATGGATCTCGTGCCGCCGGAAGGAAGAGACGCCGCGCGGCAGTCCTTCGAGGACGTCGTGCACACGGGCAAAACCAGCGTCGAATTTCCCGTCGTCCGCAAAAACGGCGAAGTCTTTTTCTGGAGCGTCGATGCGGTGAAATTGTCCGATACGCGATTTCTCGGATTCAAGAAGGACATCACCGCGCGCAAACGCGCCGAAGAGGCGCTGCGCGACAGCGAAGCCCGCTTTCGGGTGCTGTTCGACAGTTCCCACGACGCGATGATGATCCTGGAGCCGCCGCTCTGGAATTTCACCTCCGGGAACCCGGCGACGATCGCGATGTTCAAAGCCAAAGACAGCCGCGAATTCGAGTCGTACGGTCCGGCCGGGCTGTCTCCGGAACGCCAGCCGGACGGCCGCGCCTCCGCCGAAAAAGCGCGGGAGATGATCGACACAGCGATGCGGGAGGGCTCCCACTTTTTCGAGTGGACGCACCGGCGGGTCGACGGCGAAGATTTCTCGGCTACGGTCCTGCTCAGCAAGATCGAGTTGGCCGGGAAACCGATGCTGCAAGCGACGGTGCGGGATATTTCGGCGCAAAAACGCGCCGAGGAGACGTTGCGTCAGACGACTGAGCGGGCCAACCAAATGGCCGTCGAGGCGCAGGCGGCCAATATCGCCAAGAGCCAGTTCCTGGCCAACATGAGCCACGAAATCCGCACGCCGATGAATGGCGTCATCGGTATGACCGGCTTGCTGTTGGACACCGAGCTATCCGAGGAACAGCGCCGCTACGCCGAGACGATCCGCTCCAGCGGCGATTCGTTGCTGCGCGTGATCAACGACATTTTGGATTACTCGAAAATCGAAGCGGACAAGTTGGAATTGGAGACGCTCGATTTCGACCTGCGGGCGACGTTGGAGGACACGGCCGAACTGCTGGCGCTGCGCGCCTGCGACAAAAACCTCGAATTCGTTTGCCGCATCGATCCGACGACGCCGACTTTCCTGCGCGGCGATCCCGGGCGTTTGCGCCAGATCCTCGTCAATCTGGGCGGCAACGCAATTAAATTCACCCAGAAAGGCGAGGTGGAAATCGACGTCCGGCCGGAGGCCGAAACCGCCGAGCGGTTTACCGCCCGCTTTGCGGTGCGCGACACCGGCATCGGCGTTCCGGCCGACAAAATCGGGCTGCTGTTCAATGCCTTTCAACAGGTGGACGCGTCCACTACGCGCTTGTTCGGCGGCACGGGGCTCGGGTTGGCCATTTCCAAACAACTGGTCGAGCAGATGGGCGGCGCGATCGGCGTGGAAAGCGTCGCAGGCCAAGGGACGACCTTCTGGTTCACTGCGGTTTTCGACAAGCAACCGCGGCGCGAAGACCGCGAGGATGCGCCGCGCGCCGACGTGCGCGGCATGCGCATTCTGGCCGTCGACGACAACGACACCAACCGCCTGGTGCTGGCGGAGCAACTGGCGTCCTGGGGCGTCCGCCACACCGAAACCGACAGCGCTCCCGAGGCGCTGCGGCTGATGCGCGCCGCCTGCGCCGAGAGCGACCCATTCCGCATTGTGGTTACGGATATGCAAATGCCGGCGATGGACGGCGAGGCGCTCGGCCGCGCCGTCAAGGCCGATCCCGAGTTGCGCGACACGCTGCTGGTGATCATGACGTCGCTCGGTCGCCGCGGCGACGCGAAACGGCTGGAGGCGATCGGCTTCGCGGCGTATTTGACCAAGCCGGTCAGACAGTCGCAATTGTACGATTGCCTCGCCACCGTGCTGGGCCGCGTGCCGACAACCGCCCAGGCCGACCCCGCACTGGTCACGCGCCACACGCTGGGCGAACTGCGCCGGCGAAAAGTTCGCATTCTGTTGGCCGAGGACAACGCCACCAATCAACAGGTGGCGCTCGGCATCCTTGAAAAACTGGGTTTCCACGCCGACGCCGTGGCCGATGGGGAGGAAGCGATCCGCGCGCTCGAAAGCAATCCATATGATCTCGTTTTCATGGACGTGCAGATGCCGGTCATGGACGGCTTCGCGGCGACGCGCGCGATTCGTTCCGGCAAGACAAAAATAGCCAATCCGAAAATTCCCATTGTCGCGATGACGGCCCACGCGATGAAGGGCGACCGCGAGCGCTGCCTGGCCGAAGGCATGGACGACTATGTGTCGAAACCGATCGGTTCGCAGGCGCTGGCCGAGGCGCTCGACCGCTGGCTCGGCCGCGTTTCCGACAAACGGCCGCCGCTCCACGTTTTCGCCAAAGCTCTGGACGCTGGCGAGGGGCCGCTTGTTTTCGACCGCGCGGCCCTCACGGCGCGCCTCATGGGCGACGAGGATCTGCTCGCGGAAATCGTCGCGGGATTTCTCGGCGACATGCCCCGACAGATCGGCGAACTCCGAGCCTGCGTCGAACGGTCGGAGGCGGTGTCGGCGGCGAACCAGGCGCACACAGTTAAAGGCGCGGCGGCCAACGTGGGCGGCCTCGCCCTGAGCGCGGCGGCGCTGGCGATCGAGAAATCCGTCAAAGCCGGCGATTGGGAAGAGAGCGCCGCCCTGTTGCCGGAGTTGGAGCGGCAGTTCGAATTGTTGCGGGCGGAGATGCCGGAGGCCGGTCGATGAAGGTCCTGATCGCCGAAGACGATCTCACCTCGCGCCGGATTCTGAGCGCGATTCTGAAGAAATGGGGCTACGAGCCCGTCGTCACGGAAGACGGCGACGCGGCCTGGGACGCGTTGCAACAGCCGGAATCGCCCAAGCTGGTTCTCCTCGATTGGAACATGCCGGGGATGGATGGGGTGGAAGTCTGCCGGCGATTGCGGCAGAGCGTCTGCGCCAATCCGCCGTACGTCGTGCTGCTGACCGGGCACGGGGAAAAGAACGATATCGTCCGCGGCTTGGAAGCGGGCGCGAACGACTACATCGCCAAGCCGTACGACAGCGAGGAGTTGCAGGCCCGGATCAAAGTCGGCCAGCGCATGGTCGAATTGCAAGCCGGTCTGTCGGCGGCGCGCGACGCCCTGGAGTTTCAGGCGATGCACGATTCGTTGACGGGCATTTTCAATCGCCGCGCCATTCTGGACCGGCTAGCGGCGGAGCTTTCGCGGACCAAACGACAAGGCGGCGGCCTCAGCGTGGGCATGTGCGATATCGATCATTTCAAGAACGTCAACGACACCTTCGGCCACCAGACCGGCGACGAAGTGTTGATCGCGTTCACACGGCGCCTCCAGGCCAGCCTGCGGGAATATGACTGCCTGGGCCGCTATGGCGGCGAAGAGTTTCTCGTCATCGCCGCCGGTTCGGAAGGAACGAGCGACGAAAGTCTCTACGAGCGGCTGCGCGCCGCCGTCGCGAACGGCGCGATGCCGACAAAAGCGGCGGTCCTGTCGATCACCGTCAGCATCGGGGTGGCGTCGGGCGCGGCGCAGAGCACGGTCGACAACTTGCTGGCCGACGCCGACGCGGCGCTGTATCAAGCCAAGGCCGACGGCCGCAATCGCGTTGCCTATTGGCAGCCGAAGGAGAAATCATGATTGAAAAAGCCGGGCGAGCCGAGTCGATCGATCACAATTCGGCGTCGCACGATCAGTCGCTGCTTGTCGCCCAGGGCGGTTTTTTGTCCCGCCCGCAGGCCGCGTGGCAAATCGGGCAATGGTCGCTGCTGTCCGAGCGGTTGGTCTTCGGTCAGTCGAGCCGGCGCGTGTTCGATCTGCCGCTCGATAAGATCGAGGCGGTGGCGCAGGAGCGCCGCAAATTCATCCTCGTACACAAGCCGGTCATCCGTTTGACCTTTCTTCACCCGCGAAGAAACGATCGGCGCGACGCTTGGCTGATCGCGTCGCCGCTGGATCGCTGGGCGGAATCGCTTCGTCTGCTGACGGGGTTGCGGCTCGACGACGCGACTGGCGAACGCAATCGCGCGGCCGGCGTTTTGCCGGCGGAATCCGCCGACCCGGCCAGCGATGTCGCGCAGGGCGACGAGATTCCGGGCGCCGAGCCGCAGTTTGAAGTTCACGACGAGGCCGAGGCGCTGTGGGTCGTAGCCGTCATCCCCGGCGTGCGAAAAGAGACCTTGCGTGCGGAAGTCCATGGTCGAAGTCTGGACGTGGAGACGGAGACAGCGCACGGTCCGTGCGCTTTGCGCATCCCGTTGCCCTGCCGCGTGCTGCCCCAACCGACCGAACTGAAATGCGCCAACGACGTGTTGAGCGCGCGCCTGAAAAAAACGGCGTGGAGGTGAAACCATGAGCCAATCGACGTACGAGCCCGTAAAGTCAGAACCGGTCGGAAGATATGTGTATTGCGTCGCCGCGGGCGAACTCGGCCCGCCGCCCGTGCCGGGGCTCGACAGTTGCCCCGTGCGCGCCGTGTCGGCCGCCGGCCTCACCGCGTTTCTGCACGACTGCGCGGCGGCGCCGTATCGCGGCGACGACGAAAAGGTCGCCGCGTGGGTGGTCGCGCACGGCGAAGTGGTCGACGCCGTTTGGGACAAAATCGACCCGGTGCTGCCGCTGGCGTTCGACACCATTATTCGCCCGGACGACGGTTTGGACGGCGACGAGCAGGTTCGGCGCTGGCTGGCGATGGAGAAGGACCGCTTTGGCGCGCTGCTCGATTCGTTGCGCGGCAAAGTCGAGCTCGGCGTTCAAGTCTTCTGGATTTCCAACGTGGTCGGCGCCGCCGTCGCCGAGGGCGACGAAGAGATTTGCCGGTTGCGCGCCGAGATGGCCGGCAAGCCCAAGGGCATGGCCTACTTTTACCAGCAGAAAATCGAGCGCGCATTGCGGCGGGCGCTCGAAATTCGCGCCGAGGCCGATTACCGCCTGTTTTTCCGGCAGATCGCCTTTCTTTGTCCGGAAGTGCGCCTCAACAAGGTGCGCAAGGCGCCGGAGCGGCAGATGATTCTCAACGTGTCGGTGCTGGCGCCGCGCGAACAAGTCGCCGAGTTGGGCGACGTCGTCGCGGGGTTTCAAAAGACGGCCGGGGTGGAAGTGCGCTTTACGGGCCCGTGGCCGCCGTACAGTTTTGTGCGGCCGAAACCGAACCCGGCGCCGGTCGAGGAGAATTAGGCAGGCGGCCGTCAGGTCGAATCCGGCCGGTCTTTGTTGATGCCGTATTTCTTTATCCGATAACGCAAGGTCTCCACGGGCAGGCGCAAGGCCCGGGCGGCGCGGCTGCTGTTGTAGTCGTTGTTCCGCAACGCGTCGAGAATGAGGCGTTTCTCGAATTCCTCCTTGTCCCCGGCGAGGCCCGACTTGCGCTCGGTTTCCGCGGAGGCGATCAGGAAATCCATCGGCAGGTCGGGGATGTCGAGGAATTCCTTCTTGGCGGAGGCGTAGATCGCCATCCGCTCGATCGTGTGCGACAGCTCGCGAACGTTGCCATGCCAGGGCTGCTTGGCAAAAATCCCATACACGTCGGGCGTAAACCCCACCAGGCCCTTGTGATATTTTCGGGCGTACCGGTCGAGGAAGAACAGGCTGAGCGCGTGAATGTCGTCGGGCCGATCGCGCAACGGCGGCACGTGGATCGGCATGACCACCAGCCGATAGTATAGATCGCGGCGGAAACGACCGTCCGCCAGCATTTCGTCCAACCGCCGCGACGTCGCGGCGACGATCCGCGCATCCCCTTTGATGCGACGGTTCGAGCCGACGCGTTCGAATTCGCCGTCCTCGATGACGCGCAGCAGCTTGACCTGCTGCTCCAACGCCAGATCGCCGATCTCGTCGAGAAAGATCGTGCCGCCGTTGGCCAATTCGAACTTGCCCTCTTGGCTGGCCACGGCGCCGGTGAACGCGCCGCGCTCGTGCCCGAAGAGCGTGGACTCGATCAAATCTTTGGGAATCGCCGGCAGGTTGACGATCACAAACGGCTGGTCGGCCCGTGCGCCGGTTTGATGGATATAACGTGCGGCGAGGTCCTTGCCGGTTCCCGTTTCCCCTTGGAGCATGCAGATCGCGTCGCACGAAGCGGCCATGTCCAACTCCAGCGCGAGCCGCAGCGACGCCGCCGAAGAACCCAGCAACATGTCGCCCAACAGCATGGAATGGGACTCCTGAATCACATAGATCTTATCGGCGGACGACGCCGGGCCCTCCGACGCGCGGTGCAATTCGTCAAGCAATGCGGTGGGGAGAGAGTGCGGCTGCAAGAAACCAAAATCGCCCGACCGCGCCACGCGGCGGCCGTTCCCGATTTCGGCGACCGTCGTTTTCACCACGACGTCGGCTTCGGGCGAGCGATCGCGCAGCACTTTCAGGAACAACGGCAGCGGCGAACGCGGCCCCGCCGGGCCCAGAAGCACCACCTCGAAATCTTCTTGCGCCACCAGGGTGAGCGCCTCGTTGACGTTCGTCGCGGAACGGACGATGTGGCCCGCGCGAGAATCGAAGGCAAAACTTTTTTGGCGTTCGCATTCGCCTTGGACACATAGGATTCGCAGCCGTTTCATGGGCTTTTTTTCGTCGGGGCGTCATGCGCGTCTGGCGGAGGATCCCCGTCGCGTCCGGCCGGGGCGTTCGCTGAGAACTTGAGGCGTTCCCTGGCAGTGTCCAACACATCGCGGACCTTGCTCGCGAGCGCGGCGGCGGTGAACGGCTTGGAAATGAATTGCGTTCCGGGCTCCAGCACGCCGTGATGCGCGATGGCGTCGTCGGTGTAGCCGGACATATAGAGCACTTTTGTTTCCGGCCGAACCGCCGACAAACGCTCGGCGAGTTGCCGTCCGCTGGTCTGCGGCATGATCACGTCGGTGAGCAACAGATGGAGCGGGCCGCGGTGTCGCTCGGCGGCCGACAACGCGTCGCCGGAGTTCGCAAAAGCGAGAACATGGTAACCGGACAACTCGAGCGTGCGCTTCACCAGATCGAGAACGACCTCCTCGTCTTCGACCACCAGGATCGTCTCGGTCCCGCTCGACGGTTTTGTCGCCGCGTTTGGCGGCGGCGCCGCTTCCAGTTCGGAGAATTCGCGCGGCAAGAAGATCTTGAACGTCGTGCCGCGCCCCGGCTCGCTGTACACCCAAATGTTGCCGCCGCTCTGTTGCACGATCCCGTATACCGTCGAGAGGCCGAGCCCCGAGCCTTTGCCTTTTTCCTTGGTCGTGAAAAACGGATCGAAAATTGCCGCCTGGGTCGCCTCGTCCATCCCGCAGCCGGTGTCGGACACGGCCAGCATCACGTACGAACCGGGCGCGACGCCCACGTGCTGCGCGGCGTATTGCTCGTCCAACTCGGCATTGGCGGTCTCGATAGTGAGCTTGCCGCCGTGCGGCATCGCATCGCGCGCGTTGATTGCGAGGTTCAGCAGGACTTGCTCGAGTTGCCCCGGATCGGCCTTGACCTTGCCGAGATTCGCCGCGTGAACCAAGACGATTTCAATGTCTTCGCCGATGAGCCGGCGCAGCATCTTTTCTATCTCGCCGAGCGTTTTGTTGATGTCCAGAACGACGGGGCGCAACAACTGCTTGCGGCCGAACGCCAGAAGCTGGCGGGTCAGGTTCGCGGCGCGTTGGCCCGATTCCAGGATGCTCTGCAGGTCCTTGCGGAGCGGATCTTCGGGCGCCAGTTTGCCGATGCCGTTTTCGGCATAGCCATTGATGACTTGCAGCAGGTTGTTGAAGTCGTGCGCCACGCCGCCGGCCAACCGGCCGACGGCCTCCATCTTCATCGCTTGTTGGAGTTGGTCGGTCAGTCGCTGTCTTTCGTCTTCCGCGAGCTTTCGTTCGGTGATGTCTTGATTGACCCCGTAGGTTTTTACCGTCCGTCCCGCGTCGTCCTTGACGACAAAAAACCGAACGACGATGTGGCCGACCGTCCCGTCGCCGAAAAGGACCCGGTGCTCGAGTTGTCCGTGGTGGTGGGGGTCGGAGGTCTCGATGGCCTTGTGTATTTCCAGGCCCACCAGCGGCGCGTCGTCGGGATGCACAAAGCGCCGGGCGTAGTCGGCCGACGACATCGCATACCCACCGGCCCGCTCGGCCGTGGTTCGGAACAATTTGTAGAAATGGTCGTTGAACGTGAAGCGATCGTTCGCCACGTCGTATTCCCAGTGGCCGAGATGCGCAATCTCCACGGCATTGGAAAGTTGTTGTTCATTCCGCGACAGCGCGTCCTCGGCTTGCCGGCGTTTGGTGATGTCGCGCGCGTACAGGTTGGCATAGCCGGCGTCCGCGATCGGCGTCGCGAACAAATCGAAAACACGCCCCCCATGTTCGAAATCGAACTGTTCGGCCGCACGGGCGGCCAGCGAGCGCGAGGCCGCCTCTCGCAGAATGTCGGGCGCCGCCTGGCCGATTTGCAGACGCCAATCGGCGAATTTGTCCAAGCCCGGTCCATTGACATACAGCAGCACGCCGTCGCGGCCGATGCGAAAAACCGGGTCGGGATTTTCGTCCGGAAATCGGGCGAGGCTGCGAATCTCTTCTTCCGCCCGCTTGCGCTCGGTGACATCCTGCACAATGCGCATGCCGTACAAGAAGCGGTCGTCTGGTCCGCGCACCGCCGACGTCGTCACTTCGGCCCGGACGACGGCGCCGCCTTTCGTAACATACCGGCGCTCGCCGACGTAGGCCGGAATGTCGCCGCGGATCACGCGATCGAACAGCGTCGCCGTCGAGCCCGCTTCGTCCGGGTGGGTGATGTCGGCGACCGAACGGCCCTGCAACTCGGCCCTTGAATAACCCAGCAAGTCGCAAAGGGCGTCGTTCACCTCGGAAAAGCGGCCGATGGCGTCGGTGAGGCCGACCCCGATGGGCGCCCGGAGAAACAGCGAGCGGAATCGGGCCTCGGTCTCGCGGAGCGCTTCTTCCGTTTTTTTCTGTTCGGTGACGTCGCGGAACACCCAGATGCGCCCGAACGTCATGCCGTTTTTGCCGACGACCGGGGCCGAGTAGCGGTCGAGAATCATCCCATCCGCGAATTCGATCTCGTCGCGGCTGACTTCCGTGGGGTGCTCGTAGAGATAGCGGGCCTTCTCCACGAATTTTTCGGGATCTTTGGTCCGGTTCTTGACGAACTCGATTTGCCGGTTGTCGTCATCGCTCGCCGCGATCTCGTCTGGAATTTTCCACAATTCGATGCACCGGCGATTCTGAACGATCTTCTTTCCCTCGGGGTCGACAATCAGAATCCCGTCGATCGTGGAATCGAGTTGCGCTTCAAGCAGGGCCGTTTTTGCGGACAATTCGGCGCCGGCCTGCTTGCGTTCGGTGACGTCGGCGAAGATTGTCGCAAACTGGTTGGGCGCCGGTCGGAAAGCCGTAACCTCGAAGTGCTTATTGAGATCCGCGGAATAGCTCTCGAAGGTCGCCGGTTCGCCGGTCAGCGCCACCTTTCCGTATTTCTCGATCCACGTCCGTTCGATGCCGGGCAACACCTCTTTGACGGTTTTGCCCACGACGACATCCGCCGGCAAACCGGTCATGCGCTCGAAAGCCGGATTGACGGCAAGGAAGCGGTAATCGGTCGGAATCCCCGCCTCGTCGCAAAGGATCTCGTGCCGCGCGAAGCCGTTCAACATTTCCGTGAACAGCGCCTGATAACTTTCCTCGACTCGCTTGCGGTCGGTGATATCGCTGATCGCCATCCGAAATACGGGCTCGCCGCGCGCCTCGTCCCGCGCCGCCGTCGCTTCCAGCCGCGCCCAAAATGGCGCGCCGCCGGCGCGCAAGATGCGCAACTCGCACACTTGCCGTTCGCCCGTTTCCGCGAGCTGTCGGCAAAACAGGTGGAAAACATCCTGGTCGGCGGAAAGAACGAATCGGGCGAGCGGCAATTTGAACAAGGCGCCTCGCTCCGATCCGAACAGCGCGGCGGCGGTGAGATTCACGTCGAGCATCAACCCGTCCTCGCCGAGGGTGACGTAGCCGACCGGGGCCTGATCGTACAACTCGAAATACCGAGCCCGCGAGGCTTCCAATTCCTCCTGCGCGCGGTGAAGTTCGTCGTTCTGCGTTTCCAGCTCGAACTGCTGAACCTGCAACTCGTGAAGCAGGCGTTGCACGTCGGCAGCCGCCGCCGATTTCTCGGCTTCCGACTCGCTGACGCCGCCGGGGCTCGACGTCGCGGCGGGCGCCGTCCGGGCATTCCTATTGGGGCGCATTTTCTTTGCTTGTGTCACGGTTCCGTCCGAGGGTCGGAGCTAGTTTTCTTTGCAACGGATATTCACACACACGAAATAATCGTACCTCCCCATGAGCATTCAAACATACCGAGCAAAGGAAAGTCTGTAGGATTTTCCCTACAAGACGAGTCGGATTATCCCCACGCGGCGATGCGGCCCGATTCGCGAGCCGGACGGGCGTCGGCCAAGGGGCTCGCGACGTCTTGCGGTTGGCTATTTCCCGGGTGCGATAACGCCGTTCCTGACGGCGAACTGCACCAACGCCGGCAGGTTATCCACGCCGAGCTTTTCCATCAGGCGGCTGCGGTAGGTGTCCACCGTCTTGGGAGAAATATCGAGCGCCTCGGCTATCTCCTTGCCGGAGCGGCCTTCCACGAGAAGCTGCATCACTTCGCGCTCGCGCGGGCTCAATTGTTCGAGGGTCGGGACGCCGGGAACACCGTCGCTGCGAAAAGCGGCGTCCGCCAGCAAGTCGGCGGAGAGGCGCTCGCTGAGATATCGTTGCCCGGCGACGACCCGCCGTACGGCCAGAATCACTTCCCGGCCCACCGACTCCTTCAGCAGATATCCCCGGGCGCCGGCGCGGAGGGCGCGGTGCACATATTCCGCACTGGAATGCATCGACAGAATAATCACCTTCACGGCCGGGCAATGCTTGGCAATTTGCCCGGCGGCTTCGATGCCGTTGAGGTTCGCCATCGTGATGTCGAGAATCGCGACATCCGGCGGCAATTCCCTGACCTGCCGGACGGCCTCGCGCCCATCGGCTGCTTCGCCGACGACGCGGATATCGGGCTGGCTTTCGAGGATCAGGCGCAAGCCGTCGCGCAGAACCGCATGGTCGTCGGCGAGGAAAACGCGGATGGTCATTCGGAGCCCTCTCGTACAGATCGCGGTCTCGGCCTGAGCCCGACGTGGGCATTATGCGCCAACGGCGCCGCTTTCTCCACGATCGCGGTCGGCCGCCGCCCCGTCGGCGCGAGGCCATTCGATGCGGACGACCGTCCCACGGCCCGGCGCGCTTTCCAGTCGGAACGCGGCGCCGGCGCCCAGCGCCCGCTCGCGCATGATCGTCAGTCCGCAGTGCCGCGGATGCTCCGCGCGCGCGGTCGGGTCGAACCCTTTGCCGTCGTCGGCCAGGGTCAACGTCACCACGCCGGCTTTTTCCGTGAGCGCGACCGTCACCCGGCCGGCCTCGGCATGTTTGAACGCGTTGTTCAGCGCTTCCTGGGCAATGCGAAAGAACGCGGTGGCGGCGGAAATGGGCAATCGCGGCTGGAGAATTTCCCCGCGCACCTCGATCGCCAGCCCCGTGCGTTTCGCGAAATGCTCCGCATACCATTGCAACGAGGAAAGCAGCCCGTAATCGTCGAGCATGGGGGGGCGGAGATCGGCGATGACGCCGCGGATCCCGTCCGTGATCTCTTCGATCTGGCGCAAGGAATCGTCGATGCGCCGAAATTGGTCGCCCGGGGATTCGGCGGGGAGCTGGTTGCGCACGAGGCTGAGGTTGATGCCCACGACGGAAAGGGTTTGGCCGATCGTGTCGTGCAATTCGCGGGAAATCCGCTGCCGTTCGGCCTCGTGCGCATCGGTCATGCGCCGGGCAATCGCGCGCAACTCCTCGCGAGAACGGCGCACGTCCTCCAACGCCGCCTTGCGCTCAGTAATGTCGCGGAGAAAAACCACGAGGTACCCGGCATTGTCGGGTTCGGCGGGCTTGAATACGACGCTGGCTTCGACGTCGAGTAATTTGCCGTCCTTACGTCGGAGTTGCGAATCGAGCCGTTCTTCGCCTCGCTCGACGAGTTTCCTGATGCGACCGGGCGTGTCGGTCGCCGACTCGGCCACGACCAAGTCGGCGATGCGCATCGTCAACAATTCCTGCTCGCTATACCCGCTCATGCGGCAATAGGCGTCGTTGACTTTCAACAATCGTCCTTCCAGGTCCGTGAGCACGAAGCCATCGATGGCGGTCTGCAGAATGGCGCGCGATTGCTCACCCAGCCGGATATGACTTTTCGCCATAGATCGCCGAACGTCGATCGTGACCGCGGCGATCACGCCGGTAATGACCAAATAGACGGCCACGTTCATGACGATCACGCGCGGATCGAGAAAGACCGCGCCCAGCCGGGCGCCGTCCCTCATGAAAGGCGCGTACGGCAGGATCCCCCGAAATTCCAGGAGCAAGACCGAAAACACGACGGCATTGCTCACGCCGATGATCCAATAGGCGTGTCGCCGGCGCAGATACAACAGCAAACAGAAGTTGACCGCGATGATGAGGATGGTCTGCGTCGAGCCGAGCAGGCCCGTGAGATACGTGTGCGCCAGCGCCGCGCCCGCGAAAATCGGCAAAAACACCAGGACGCTGCGATAATGAAAGAAAATGGCCCGGTCGCCGATGCGCCGGGCGACATGGTTCGCGGCGATGAAGACCGCGATGACGAAAACGAGGAAGAGGTCCATCGCCAGCGAAAGGAAAACAGCCCGTGAGGCGAAAACGTCGCGGGTGTCGAAGAGCAGCGTGGCCGCCCATTGGCCGAGAAACAGCGGCACGAAGAACAGCGCCATCGCATAGCCGCCGAAGAGGATCCTGTCTCGCGCCTCGTAGAGAGCCTGCCGGTCGTCGAAGGACATGCCCGCCAGGTTCATGGCCGTTTTTTCGCCGCGGCGGGAGAGGGGGGCGGAGCGCCGTCGGGGCGCTCGGGGCTTTTCTCGCCGGAGTCCAATACCTCTCGGACCTTAGTCGCCAAGGCGGCCGTTGTGAACGGTTTGGCGATGAATTGCGTTCCCGGATCCAGCACGCCGTGCTGCGCAATCGCGTCGTCGGCGTAACCGGACATAAACAGCACCCTGGTCGTCGGGCGAATCGCCGACAAGCGCTCCGCGAGGCGGCCGCCGCTCATCTGCGGCATGATCACGTCGGTCAGCAGCAAATCGATCGGTCCTGGATGCCGCTCGCAGGCCAGCAGGGCGTCGGCGCCGTTCCGGCAAGCGATCACCGTGTACCCGGACGCTTCCAGAATCCGCCGCACGAATTCCCGAACGTTATCTTCGTCTTCGACCAGCAGGATGGTCTCGGTCCCGCGGGCGCGCGTCGTTTCCGGCGTCTCCGGCGGCGCCGCCTCCGCGGCCGCGGCGAGGCGAGGCAGGCAGATCTTGAACGTTGTGCCGCGGCCGAGTTCGCTCTCCAGCCAGATCGCGCCGCCGCTTTGGCGGACGATCCCGTAGACCGTGGCCAAGCCGAGCCCGGAGCCTTTTCCCTGTTCCTTGGTCGTGAAAAACGGCTCGAACACCGACGCCTTCGTTGCTTCGTCCATCCCGCGTCCGGTATCCGACACCGCCAGCGTCACGTAGGGGCCGGGCGCGATTCCCAGGGGCCGCGCGGCGCTTGGTTCGTTCAGTTCGACATTGACGGTCTCGATCGTCAGGGTGCCCCCTTGCGGCATCGCGTCGCGGGAGTTGACCGCCAGGTTCATCAGGACCAGCTCGAACTGCCCCGGGTCGGCTTTGACGCGGCCGAGGTCGGGCGCGAGCGCCAAAACGAGTTCGATGTCTTCGCCGAGGAATCGGCGCAGAATCTCCGCCATTTCGAGGGTCGCTTTGTTGACGTCCAGAACGACGGGGCGCAGCACTTGCCGGCGGCCGAATGCCAAAAGCTGGCGGGTAAGGTTCGAGGCTCGCCGGCCGGAATCGAGAATGTTCTGCATGTCCTCGCGCAGCCGGTCCTCCGGCGCGAGATTGTCGATGGCATATTCGGCGTAACCGTTGATGACCTGCAGCAGGTTGTTGAAATCGTGCGCGACGCCGCCGGCGAGCCGACCCACGGCCTCCATTTTCAGCGCTTGCTGGAGTTGGTCGTTCAGCCGTTGCTTTTCTTCTTCCGCTCGCCGCAGATCGGTGACGTCCTGCACAATTCGCATGCCGTACATAAAGCGACCGTCGGGCCCGCGCACCGCCGAGGTCGTGACTTCGGCGCGGATCACCGCGCCGCCCTTCGTCAGATAGCGGCGTTCGCCGACGTACGCGGGCACTTTGCCCCGGATCACGCGGTCGAAAAGCGTGGCCGAAGAACCGGCGTCGTCGGGGGCCGTGATCTCGGCGATCGAACGGCCCTGCAACTCGGCCCGCGTATAACCCAGCATTCCGCAAAGGGCTTCGTTCACCTCCTCGAAGCGGCCTTCCGCGTCGGTCAACGCCACGCCGATCGGGGCGCGGAGGAACAGCGAACGGAAGCGAGCTTCGCTGTCGCGCAGCGCCTTCTCCGTTTTTTTCTGTTCGGTGACATCGCGAAAAACCCAGATGCGCCCGAAATAGGCGCCGTCTTTGCCGATCACCGGAGCGGTATAGCGATCCAGAATCATCCCGTCTCTGAACTCCACTTCGTCGCGGACGGTTTCGTCGGGATGAGCGTATAAGTAAAGCGCTCTTTCGAGAAACGCTTCCGGATCCTTGGCCAGATTCTTGACGAACTCCAACTGCCGCGCGGCGTCCGGGTCGGCCGCGATCTGCTCGGGAACTCCCCACAAATCGACGCATCGCCGATTCTGGACGATCTTTTTTCTGTTGCAGTCGACGATCAGGATTCCGTCGATCGTGGAATCGAGCTGAGCTTCGAGAAGGGCCTTTTGCGCACGTATTTCGGCGTCCGCCCGCTTGCGTTCCGTGTTGTCACGGCTGTTCAGCACGATCCCTTTCACGAGCGGATCGCGCAGGCGGTTGCAGCCGATCGTTTCCAAGTCGACCCACGTCCCGTTCTTGTGGCGGAAGCGATGTTCGGCCTTGCGCACGGCTCCCGGCTCGGCCAAACCGTCGGCAAAAATCGTTGAAATGGCGGCTAGGTCATCCGGATGGACGCGGGCAAACATGGATTGGCCGAGCAACTCCTCGGGCCGATAACCGAGGATCCCGAAGATCGATTCGCTGATATAAGTGGGCACGGCGTTTTCGTCAAGAATCCCGATAATATCGTTCGAGTTCTGCACGAGCAGACGGAAATGTTTCTCGCGTTCGAGCAACAAGTTCTCGGCCCGCTTGCGGTCGCTGATGTCGCTCACCGTCACCCGGGAAACGCGTTCTCCACGCTCCTCGTCCCGAGCCGCAGTCGCTTCCAGCCGCGCCCAAAACGGGCCGACCCCCGCCCGCAACATGTGCAACTCGCACGCCTGCCGGGCGCCGGTTTCCGCGAGCTGTGTGCAAAACACCCGGAAAACGTCCTGGTCCGCGGGCAGGATGAATCGCGCCAGCGGCAGCTTGAACAAGACGCCTCGCTCGATGCCCAACAGCGCGGCCGCCGTGAGGTTGACGTCCAGCATCAGTTCGTCTTCGCTAAGGGTGACGTAGCCGACTGGGGCCAGGTCGTACAATTCGAAATACCGCGCCCGCGACGCTTCCAGTTCCCCCCGCGCGGCGCGAAGTTCCTCGTTCTGGGCCTCCACCTCGATTTGTTGGATCTGCAATTCCTGCAGCAATCGCTTCACGTCGGCAGGGGGATCGGCCGCAGCCCCTTTGGTCGTGACGGCGCGGGGACTGTCGCCGGCGGGCGATGCGCCGCGGCGTCCGCCCTTATCCACCGTCGGACGCGACTTGGTCTTGGTGCGCGGCTTGTCTTTTGCGGTCATCGTTCGATCCCCGTTGGCGATTTGGCAATCGCGTCACGACGAAACTCACGTGTCGCGCGGCGGAAAGGCTCGGGGCGAAGAAAGGGCTTCAACAACAACAGACGCCTGGAAGCCCTCCGACGACGTATTTTTCTAATCACAGACGACCCGCGCAGCACGGAAACCGCTTCGGCTCACTAGACGCCTGTGCGTCGACGTTGTCAATCTTTGTTTCCGATCGGCAGGCCGACGCCTACCTCCCCGATCCCGGTCCTTCTTTCTTGATGCCGTATTTTTTCATGCGATAACGCAACGTTTCTACAGGGAGGCGCAAGGCCCTCGCGGCGCGGCTGCGATTGAAGTCATTGGCGCGCAACGCGTCGAGGATGATGCGCTTTTCGAAATCTTCCTTTTCCCCCGTGATGCCGGCCTTGCGCTCGGTTTCCGCGGAGGCGACCAGGAAGTCCATCGGCAGGTCCGGAATGTCGAGAAATTCCTTCTTCGGCGACGCGTATATCGTCATGCGCTCGATCGTGTGCGACAGCTCGCGAACGTTGCCGTGCCAGGGTTGCCGCGCGAAAATCTCGTACACGTCCGGCGTAAAGCCGATCAGCTCCTTGCGATATTTCCGGGCGTAGCGGCACAGGAAAAACAGGCTGAGCGCGTGAATGTCGTCGCGCCGCTCCCGCAGCGGCGGCACGTGAATCGGCATGACCACGAGGCGATAGTACAGATCGAGGCGAAACTGACCGTCCTCCAACATTTCGTCCAGACGCCGCGACGTCGCCGCGATGATCCGCACGTCGCCCTTGACCCGGCGATTCGACCCGACGCGTTCGATCTCGCCGTCCTCGATGACACGCAGCAGTTTGACCTGCTGCTCCAGCGCCAGATCGCCGATCTCGTCGAGAAAGATCGTGCCGCCGTCGGCCAGTTCGAATTTGCCCTCCTGGCTGTTCACCGCGCCGGTGTACGCGCCGCGTTCGTGACCGAAGAGGGTGGATTCGATCAGGTCCTTCGGAATCGCCGGCAAGTTGACGACCACGAACGGTTTGTCGGCCCGCGCGCCGGTCTGATGAATGTACCGCGCCGCGAGGTCCTTGCCGGTGCCCGTTTCCCCGTTGAGCATGCAGATCGCGTCGCAGGAGCCGGCCATGTCCAGCTCGATCGCCAAATGCCGCGACGGCGCCGAATAACCGAGCAGCATGTCGCCCGCGAGAATGGAGCGGGAATCCTGAACGATGTAGATTCTCGTTGACGACGGCTCGGGCTCCCCCGCCAGACCGTGCAGATTCTCCAGCACGTCGGAAAAGGACGAGCGCTTTCGCAACAGGCCGAAAGCGTGCAAACGCTCGTCGCCGGCGGTCTTCTCATTTTCCGCGACCATCGTTTTCACGATCACCTGGGCCTCGGGCGAACGCGTGCGAACGGCATTCAAAATGGCAAGCAGCGGCGATTCCGGACCGACGAGACCCAGAAAAATCACATCGAATGTCTGTTGCGCCAGCAGCGTCAGCGCCGCACCGGAGTCCGCCGCGATCTGGACCGCATGACCCTCGCGGAAATCGAACGAAAACCTTTTTTGATGTTCTCTGTCGCCTTCGACAAGCAGAACTCGCAACGGTTTCATGATTTCCTGCTCGCGCCAATAGGGAAATAAGCGACCGCATCGCCGGGAGGCGAAAGCCAATCGAAGGCGCTTGCGGCAGCGTCACGAACCGCTGGAACGGGCGACCGATCGGGGCCGGTCAACGCAGGCCCCCGCCAAGCTGAACGGCTCGAACAAAACTGCACACACAAACGCGCTCTAAAAAGACGCGTAAGAACCAACTCGCTCCCCCGCGCACTCTTGCACCGCAACCGCTGTCGACTGCGGGCTGCAACCTATTTTTTTCACTAAGTCAATTTTTCTGGAAAGTCAGCGCAGATGGCAGCTCCATCATGTCGACGAATCGACGCGCCGCTGAGCCTGCGACCAAACCTCCTTTCTTTCCTAACCAACATTTGGAATCCTCTAGGCGCACGAGCATACCACAAGAAAACCCCACCGTGCAACTATTTAAGTAGTAATTGTAACAGACACTCAAGATGTCCGCAGTATAAGCAGTTAAAGATGTCCGCATCT
>CAZHPN010000030.1:0-42085 GCA_964534375.1 uncultured bacterium
CCCTGCGCGGCGCGCCGTTCCTTTATTACGGCGAGGAACTGGGCATGACCAACCGCTGGCTGCCGCGCCGCTGGATGAAAGACCCCATCGGCAAAAAATCCTGGCCGCTGTTCAGCCGCGATTGCTGGCGCACGCCGATGTTGTGGACGCCGGGCCCCGGCGCCGGTTTCACCACCGGCGACCCCTGGCTGCCGCTCGACCCCGACGCCGATCGCCTCAATGCGCAGACCGCCGGCGCGCGGCCCGATTCGCTGCTCAATTTCTATCGACGCCTGATCTGGCTGCGCAAGGAACTGCCCGCCCTGCAAATCGGCGCGTACGAACCCGTCGCCGCCGCCGACCCGGCCGTGTTCGCCTTCCGCCGCCGCACGGCGAATCAGTCGCTGTTCGTGGCGCTCAATTTCACGGACCGCGCAATTCCCGTCGCCGGCGCGGCCGGCGGCAACGTGCGCTTCAGCAGCGAACCATGGCGCACCGACGCCGGCGCGCGGCTGACCCTCGCGCCGTACGAAACAGTGATCCTGGAGGAATGAGCGGGGGAAGAGCTTCCACGGATTGCGCAGCGCGGCCGTTGTCCTAAGTTGGGTTAGTTCGGGCAATCTACAGATTACGCCGATTGCACAGATTTCCGCGGACGGTCCGCGACGCAGCCGCCAAATCTCTGTCCGTCTCTGCGGCATCTCCGTGTGAGGTCCGGATCTGTGAGGGCGTTTAGGTCCCTGGATTCCCGCCGCCTCGCGATGTTATTTTGATAGATTTCTAGCGCCACGGAATGCGTTGAGTGTCGGTTTTCGTAGTTTTGCAGTCGGCAACAACGACGACTTCGGCCGTTCCAATAGGCCAAAACAAGCAAAATTACAGAAGTAAGCCAATTTGCCCCCGGTGCGCTCGGCGGGAGCCCGCCGCCTGTGGATGCTCGCAGCCTAGTCGACCATGCCGCCGAGCTGCATGAGCAGCGACCGGGCTTGCCGGTCGTCGGGCCGGATTTCCAAGACGCGCTGAAACACCGCCCGAGCTTCCGGCAACCGCTTCTGCCGCATGTACAGCAAGCCGAGGTTGCCCAGGGCGATCGTGTCCTGCGGGTCCAATTCCAGCGCCTTTCTCAGCGCCTGTTCCGCCTCGCGATCACGCCCGGCGTCGCCGAGGTAATACCCGTAGAACATCTGCATCTTGGCGCTCTTGGGGAATTTCGTCAGCGCCGTGCGGAACAGGTCGTCCGCCTGGGCCGCTTCGCCGGTCCGGCGCAGCGCAATGGCCAGCCGCGCGTAAATCTCCGGATTGGGGCCGGCGGTCTCCAGCACGGCGGCGAGCCAGCCCTTGGCCTGCGCGAAATCGCCGAGCTCGAAATAGGCTTCCCCGATTTTGGCGACGGCCGCGGCGTCGTGCGGATCGAGTTGATGCACCCGCGCGAAATACGAAATCACGGCCCCGTAATCGCGCTTTTGGAATTGCACCTCGCCCATCGTCGCCAGGGCGACGAGGCTGTCCGGATTGTCCTTGAGTTCCTGCGCGAGCATCTTCTCGGCCTCGGACAGTTTTCCGGTTTGCAGATACTCGCGGACCTTCCCCAGCCGCGAATCGGAAACCGTGGTGCGACCGAAGAGCGCCGTGGCGGGGTCCACCGGCGCGTTTTTCGGCGGCGGCCCCGGCTCCGGCGGCGGCTTGTCGGCGCCCAGGACGCCCGGCGACAGGCGTAGAGCGTTCGCCAGCAACTCCCGGCCGGCGGCGGCCCCGCGCCATTTCCCAGCCATGAAATCGAGCACCAGGCCGACCGCGACGTAGCGGTCGCGCTGGGCGGCGAGCAAGTCCGGCTTGTTCTCGACGCCGGCGAGATCGACGACGGCCAGCGGGTCGCCCCGCTGCGCCATCATGCCGCTCAAGATCGCCGTGTACGTGGCCGACGCGATGTTGCCGACGTCGGCAAGCGCGGCGAACTCGAGATACGGCCGGTTGTCGGTGGAGACCGTCGCCTCATGCGCGTACGCCGCAAGCTGGTCCCGGCCCAGGAGGATAAAATTGATCAGGTCCAGCGGTTCCTTGATCTTGAGCTCGTCGAGGTGCGCCTTGATCGACTCGTTCGCCATTTGTTCGGCCAGGCGCTGGTAGTTGTAAAACGGGCCGGAGCCTTTCTTGCCGATCAAGAGCGCGTGGCCGTTGCGGCCGACGTGGGGGAACACGAGGATGCTGTTCGGGAAAACCTCGACGAAACTGCGCATCATCGATTTCACCGCCGATTCACCGAGCAGGAACAGCGGGACCGCGCACGACATGACGCCGTCGTCGCGCAGCCGGTCGCGCGCCGCGGCGAACGCCTCGCGGGTATAGAGGCCGGCGGCGCCCGGCGCCCGCGGATGCGCGGCGGCGAGCGCGATCAGATCGTATTTGTCGGCGGACAAATGGACATAATTCCGGCCGTCCATGATGATCTTGCGCAGCTTCTTGTCCGCCTGGATGTCGTGGTTGAGGTCGTCGAACTGCGACGCCGCCTCGAACACGCCCGGATACGGCTCCGCCACGTCGAGCCGCCGCAGGTCGTACAATGTCAGCATTCGCGCCGTCTCGCCGCTGCCGAAACCGACGAGCAACGCGTCTTGCGGATGCGGATGCGCCAACGCCAGCATGTGCAATTGCACCACGGGCGCCAGGCGCGGCGTCAGGTCGCCGGCGGAGGCGATGATCTCGCCGTTGAGATAGAGCCAGCGCCGCTCGGGGGAGCCGACGACGACGACCGCCGCGGCGGCGTCTTCTTTGGCGTAGCGGACCTGGTCGCCGGGGCTCTTTTCCTCGAACAACGCCGGCAGCAGATCGTCGGTCGGGCGGATGATCGCGAACGCCGCGACGATCAGGCCGATCGCCACCGGCGTCAAATGCCGCGCCTGTTTCGCCGCGGAGAGAAACAGCGCCGCTGCGCCCGCGAGAAAGGCGAAACCGGCCGCGCCGAACAGCGTCCACTGCGCCCCGCAGACCGGCAGAAAAAGGAATCCGGCGCCGCCCAAGCCGCCAAGGCCGCCAAGCGCGCCGGCGGCGACGAGCAGGCCCGTGCGCCGCGCCGGCCGCAACGCGTCGCCGAAAAACGCGCGAACCAGCGGCGGCACGGCGCCGCCCGTAAAGAACGCCACCAAAAAGTAAGCGGCCCAGACCATGTCGAACTGCACGGCAAAGGGGCTGACGAAGCTCCCTCGGCCGAAGACCCGTTTCGCCGCCGCGAGAATTTCGGGCGTCGGGGTCAGCAGCACGATGATCGCCCAGGCGAAGATCGCCGCCCACACTACCGCTGCGGCGCCGGCGTGGAGCGGTTGGGCGGTCTTTTCCGAGCGGCGCGCCATCGCCGCGGCGCCGGCGGCCAGACCGGCGAGATAAAGGGCGATGGTTTTCGCCCACAAATAAGTGGTGGCCTCGCTCTTCAGCACAACCAGGCGGAAGAACATGGCTTCGATCCCGAACGCAACGAGCGCGCCGGCCGCGACCAGCAACAGCGCCAGCCAGGCGGTGCGTTCCGGCGCGGCCCGGTGCTTGGTGCGCGCCGGTTCCGTCGGCAACGCGCTTGGCGCCTCGCGCCGGAAGAACGCCAAGGCGGCCAACCCGGCCAGCGCATTGCAGGCCACGGCGGCAAACGCAGTCTGATAAACGCCGAGCGCACGGATCAGCAGGTGCGTGGTCAGCAACGCGCCCGCCGCAGCGCCAAACGTAAAGGCCGCGAAAAGCCGGCCAACCTGCTTGCCGGCTTCTTCGGCTTTCGGCCGGGCCGCGCGCGCGAGCGCCGGCAGCGAGGCGCCCATCAACGCGGAGGGGATCGCCAGCAGTAGGAAGCAAAATACGACGCGCGCCGTCGCCACGAACGCCGACCCGGGGCCGGCCCAGCGGAAAATCGCGGTGTAGATCGCGTCCGCGCCGAAGCGGCCGGCGAGCACGAGCGCGGCGGCGGCGGCAACGCCAAGCTGAAGCAGTCCGAAGAGGCGGTACGGCCGCGGCGACGCGTCCGCGCGGTTGCCGAACCACCACGCGCCCAGCGCCAGGCCGGCCAGAAACGCGCCGACCACGGCGGCGCCGGCCGGCGCCGTGTTGCCGAACGTCAACGAAAACAGGCGCAACCAGATAATCTCGTGCGCCAGCCCGGCGCACCCGGAAATGAAAACCAGGGCAAAAATCACGACTTGCGGCACGTGCGGCCCTCCGGCCTAAAAACCTTCCCAACCCCGCGAGAAATATCGTCGAACTCGCGGCGAAAGGCAATGGCTGGAACGGCTCACGCAGGGGTTTACAACGTTCCTGGGCCGTTGACCGCAGCCCCAAATCGCTCCCGAAGTTAACGCTTTTGTCTTGCGGTTTCCGGCTTCTGACTTCCGAGCCTCTTGCATGACCACCGGTTCAATGCGCGACCCGTCGCGCCGACCCCTCCCCGAAAATTTCGGGTCCCGAAATTTTCCGCCCCTCCCCGACACGGAGAGGGGCCAAGGGCAGGAACCGCAGTCGGTGTCGGGTCCGCAAACGATCTCGCCTAACCCTCGAATTCCCTTTCGCAGATGCAAAAAGTGATTCTTGCAATAAGCTCCTCTGGTTTCCGACTTCTGCCTTCTGACTTCTGTCTCCCGGCGCGGCCGTTATTTCGCCGCGGCGTCCGCCGGCTTCGCGGCCTGCGCATCTTTGGCGATCAGATCGTTGATGCGCCGGGCGAAGGCGGCCGGATCCGCCGGCCGCGAACCTTCGGCGAGCACGGCCTGGTCGTAGAGCAGGCGCACGTAATCGGCGAGCCGCGGGTCGGCGGCGTTTTGTTCGAACAGCCCGCGCATGGCCTGCACCGCCGCGTGATCCGGGTTGAGTTCGAGGATGCGCTGCGCCTTGGCCATCTTTTCCTGCCCCAGTTGCTTGAGCACGGATTCGAGGTACGAACTCATCTCGCCCTCTTCGACGACCAGCACCGCGGCGCTTTCTTTCAAGCGCGACGAGAGGCGCGCGTCTTTGATTTCCGGCAGCTTCTCCTTGAAAAAGGCAAGCAGCGGCTGGAATTGGCCCTCGACGGTCTGCCGTTCGGCGTCGGTCGCGCCGGGCGCTTCGCTTTTGTCGGCGGCCTTGAAATGCTTTTCCTTGTATTCGTGCAGGCTGCCGACGACCCATTCGTCGATCGGGTCGGTCATCAGCAGCGTCTCCCATTCGCGGGCCCGCAGATTTTCGAGGTACGGCGAACGTTCGAGCAGGTCGCGGGACACGCCGATCAGATAATAGATATCCTTTTGCTCAGGTTTCATGCCCGCGACGTAGGCCGCCAGCGAGGTGTATTTGCCGGGCGCGGTTTTGGTCGATTCGTAGCGCAGCAACTCGGCCAGCCGTTCGCGATTTTCGAAATCGGTGTAGGCGCCGGCCTTGAGAATGAGGCCCCATTCGCGGAAAAAGTCGGCGTATTTGTCGGGCTCTTCCTGCGCCATGTCGATCAACGTTTGCAGAATCTTGTTGGTCAGCGCCTTCTGGATTTTGCCGATCAACGGGTTGTCCTGCAGCATTTCGCGCGAGACGTTCAGCGGCAGGTCCGACGAATCCACCAGGCCCCGCACGAAGCGCAGATAGGGCGGCAGCAGGGCCTCGGCGTTTTCGGTGATGAACACGCGTTTGACGTACAGCGACGGCCCCTGGCGAAACGGATCGCCCGCCATGAACGCCGGCGGCCGGCGCGCCGGCACGAACAGCAGGGCGCGAAATTCCATCTGGCCCTCGGCGGCGTAGTGGATGGTCTTCAGCGGCGCCTGCGTGTCGCGGGTCAGGTGCTTGTAAAAATCCGTGTACTCCTCGTCTTTGATTTCGCCTTTGGCGCGCACCCAGATCGCCTTTTGCAAGTTGAGCGTTTCCTCGACCGTTTGCTTCTTGCCGTCGACTTCTTTCTCGACGTCGATGACGATCGGGTGCTCGACGAAATCCGAGAACTTCTTGACGATCGCGCGCAACTGCCAGTCTTCGAGATACTCCTTGGCGTCGTCTTTCAGGTGCAGCGTGACGTCCGTGCCGCGCTTTTCCTTGCGCGTCTTCTCGACGGTGTACGTGCCCTCGCCGGCGGAGGTCCAGCGCACGCCGTTTTCCGGATCGCCGGCCTGCCGCGATTCGACGGTCACTTTGTCGGCGACCATGAACGCCGAATAGAAACCGACCCCGAACTGCCCGATCAATTCCGGCTGGTTTTGCACGTCGGCGGTCTTCAGGTTGTCGAGAAATTCCTTGGCCCCCGACTTGGCGATGACCCCGAGTTCCTCGACGATCGATTCGGGCGACATGCCGATGCCGTTGTCGCTCACCGTGAGAGCGCTGTTCGGCTTGTCGACGCGCAGCACGATCTTCCAATCGGCGTTGTCTTCGAGAATCGCGGGTTGCGTCAGCCCGAGGAACCGCGCTTTGTCGATCGCGTCGACGGCGTTGCTGATCAACTCGCGCAGGAAAATCTCTTTGTTCGAATAGAGCGAATGGATGATGATATCCATCAACTGCTTCATCTCCGCCCGGAATTTTTTCGTGACGGCGGTCATGGCTGCCCCCTTCTCAATCGTAGCGTATTCAAGCAAAACCGGCTTGGCGATGAAAGATTAATCATTTTTGTCCGGCGCGCAATCGCCGCGCGGAGGGCGCGAATGAGCCGTCGTACGCTGGCCGTTACGGCACACACCCGCTCGCAACGGGACGGCGCCACAGACTGGCTGCCGCGTCACCCGGCCGAGCTACCGCTGCGCTGCTCACTGTTCGCTGTTCCCTGTTCGCTGACCACTGACCACTGACCACTCTGGCCCCTCACTTTCCGAAGAAGCCGGTCTTGCGCAAGGCGGGCACGATGACGTCGATTACGGAATTCATCAGATAATTCGCCGACGCCGGGCCGTGCGTCTGGGTCAAGAGCGACCAGATCGCGTCGCCGCGCGTCGTTTCGTAAAGCATGGATTCGACTTTGACGTCCACGGTGGCGTCGTAGAATTGCTTATCGACCGGGTTGTACACGTACGTCTTGGTGAAATCGTAGTACTTGGTGTCGCTCGCGGGCCGCAGCGTTGCTTCTTTTTCGAGGATTTGCACGACCAGAACGCCGCCGATGCCGGTGTGCCGCACGGTGTTTTCCACCGTTTCCCGCGTCAATTCCTTGTCGGTCGGCAGGACCTCCACGCTGGGGATCGCTTCAATGCCGTCGCTGCGCAAGCGCTCCGCCATCTTCTGTTCGAAATCCTTCCGACTCACGGATTTTTCGGCCACGCCGACCACCATGACCGTCTTGATCGGCCCGCCGGCGAATTGCTCGTTTTTCCAGACGGCCAGCGGATGCGTCAGCGAACAACCGGCAGCGGCCCAGCACAGCGCGAACAGCGGCAGCAGCGACAGAAACCTTGCTTTCATTTGCGCCTCATCCTTGCTTCGACGAATCGCGTAGAGCGACATGTTAAGGAAACCGTTTCCGGATGCCCGCCAACATATTGCCTTCGCGTCCGAGTTGCAATTGCCGGTCGCTGCGGCGGCGCCGCCGCGCGCCCGAACGCAAGAGGGCGATGAGACCTATAGGACCTATGGGACGTATCGGACGTATGGGGCCGACAAGTCACATTACCGCACAGGGGAATGCAATGACCTCTGCGCCCTCGGCGTCCTCGGCGGTGAAAATCAAAAATGCAACAAACGAAACCCGGTTAACAGCCGCAGCCGCCCTTCCCGCTCGCGTGCGCGGCCGGCGGCGCGGGCGGGCTCGCGTCGTCGTTGTCGTTATCGTCATCGTCGTTGTCGTCGTCATTGTCATTATCATCATTATCGTCGTCGTCCGGGCCGGCCTGATGCGGCAACGGCCAGCCGTAGTTGCCGCTGTGCTGGGCATCGTGCTGGTACGACGGCCACTGAATGTCGCCGTCGGCGCGGCCTTTCGTTTTCCAGACGAACAGCCCGCCCTCGCGGGTCGCGGCGGCGACCTCGAGCAGGCCGTCGCCGTCCATGTCGCCGACCACCGCCGTGCCCATCAGCCAGCCGCCGGTGAATTTCGGCCAGCCGGCCGGCTCGACGCCGAGCGCGTTGTAGGCGTGCAGAAAGTAGCCGCCGGAGCCGGCGATGACCGACGGGCGGCCGTCGCCCGTGATGTCGGCCACGGCGCTGGATCCGAGAAAGACGTTGTCTTCCAAAATGCGCGGGAAATAGGTCAGGCCGGCCCCGTCGTCGGCGGTCCAGGCCCCGATCAGCATGTCGGCCGGGATGCGCAGGCCGGTGATCGCCAATTGAATCCCTTCGCGAATGCCCGGCCCCGCCTCGATGATCGCCAGCCGCCCGTCGCCTTCCAGATCGGCGATGGCCACGTTCGCGTCGAGCGGAATCATGATCGGTTCGACGCTGCCGGAATGCGGGCTGCGGATCCACGGGCACATCACGTGGACGATGCTGCCGTCGGCGTCGTAGATCACCGGCGGGGCGACGCCGGCGTGCGTCACGATTCGGTCCTTGCCGTCGCCGGCGAAGTCGGCGGTCGTCACCGAGGTCGAGACGCCGGTCGCCAGGATCGGCAGCGTGTTCAAGTTGTACCCGTACACGTCGATCGGCCAGCCGGGCAGAAACGGTCCGCCCGCGTGGCCATTGCCGTCCGGCCACAGCGCATAGACGCGGCCGGTGTTGCCGTAGACTTCATTCGTGCCGACGAGGATTTCGTAGCGTCCGTCGCCGAACAAATTGGCCGCCGCGGGCGTGGCGGCGATGCGCGCGCCGTCGTTGCCGCTCGGATCGCGGCAGAGCACGGGCCAGCCGGCGACGGCGCTGCCGTCGCCGCGCCAAGCGTACACGTATTGATCCATCCCGGCGGCGACGATGTCGAACTTCCCGTCGCCCTCGAGATCGGTCAGCAGCGGCGCGCCGAAAAATCCGGTGTCGAGGCGCATCGTCGGATCGAGGTGCGCCGGGTCCATCGCGACCGGGAAGCCGGCCCGCAGTTCGCCGTCGGCGCGCCACGCGTAGAGTTCGCCGCCCAGCGTGCCGACCACGACGCTCATTTCGCCCGTGCCGTCGAGATCGCCGACCGCCGGCGCGCCCACCACGCCCTGCCGCCACGCGCTGGGCATCTGGCCGCTGCGATACGCCGCCGAATTGAGATAGTTCGGGCCGGCCGGGTCCTGGCCCGCGACGAGATCGACGTACTGCGGCCAGCCCGGCATTTCCTGCCCGCCGGCGCGAAACGCGTGAATGGCGCCGTCGCCGGCCGCGACGATCAGGGCGAAGACGCCGTCGCCGGCGAGGTCGGCCATCGTCAGCGGCGCTTCGCCCGACGCGCCGAGGTCGATGGGGAAACCGGGAGCCCAATCCGGATCGCTGTAAAAGAAGAATTGATGATAATACTCGGTCGTATTGCCCCGCGAATCGGTCACCGTCAGCCGCACCAGCGCCGCATGCTCGCCGGTGACGTCGTCCGACACCGCCTTCGTCCCCCGCAGACGCGCCGACGCGATCTTGCCGAGCACGCCGTGCACCGGCGCCGTCAGATTTTCGGCGTGGCCGAAGAGCGTCCACGAACTCGGGTCGGGGTCGACGCCGCCTTGCGCTTCCAACTTGTAGCTGAACGACGACGCGCGGCGGGCATTCACATAGCCGACGATCGCCGCCGAACCCGACGCCGGGTTGACCAGCTCGAACCAGCCCGGCGAGTCGATGTACGCCTCCGGCGGGATCGTCGTCGGCGTCACCATGTCCACCGCCGCGCGCGCGTTGAAGCGACCGTGGCCGGTGTACTTGTCCCACCCCGGCAGCGTGCGGTACTTCCACCACTCGTATGCCGCCTCGGGCAGATAGACGTCGGTCGCGCTGGCCGCCACGATCGAAAACACCTCGTCGGCCGTCAGCGGCGGATTCAGGCCGGTCTCGATGGCGCGCGAGTAAATCAGGCCGAGCCCGCCGCCGACCACCGCCGTCGCGCACGAGCTGCAACAGCCGCTCGAGCCGTCGACCGTGATTTTCGACCCCCAGTTGGTGCAGGCGTCGAGGGCCATGAAGCTGGTCGTATTCGGCATCGGCAGGTCGTAGAGGAGATTGTTGACGGTGATCGTGCGCGAGTAGTTCGCCGGGTAATTGTGATGAAACGCATTTTCGTCCGCCGCGCTGGCGGAGATCGCGACGTTGTGCGACAGCGCGTATTCCACCGCAGCGCGCGCGAACGGCGTGTTGTTGACCGTCCCGAGCGCCTCGGAAATGACGCTGGCGCCGCTGTCGGTCGCAAAGACGACGCCCTGCGCGAAGCGGTTGGCGTCGGCCACGAAGGTGTCGCCGACGCGGACCGGCAAAAGCAGGCAGTTCGGGCAGACGCCGGCCCCGCCGATGCCGTTGTTGGTCTGCGCGGCGGCGATCTCCGACTCTTGCGTGCCGTGCCCGAAGCGGGTCTCGTCTTCGGGGTAATTCGTGTTGCGGAAGAAATCCCAGCCGCAGATGTCGTCAATGTAACCGTTGTGGTCGTTGTCGATGCCGTCGGAAAAAATCAGGATCAGGTCGCCGGGGTCGAGGATGCCGTTGCCGTTGGCGTCGAAGACGCGCGGGTCGTTGGCGTACTGCTGGACGTTGAACACGCCGCTGCCGTTGCAGTCCCAATTCGGGCAAAGCTGGTCGCCGTTCATCGGCTGCGGCAACTCGCCTTTGTTCAAATAGTATTTGTTGACCAGGTCGGGGTCTTCGAAATACACGCCGGAGTCGAGGATCGCGATCACCACCTTCGGCGAACCCGTCGTCACCTGCCACGCCCGATCGGCCGAAACGCCGGAGCCGAGCGCAATCTCGGCCTGCCGAATCGTCGGCAAGCATTGCTCCGGAATATAGGAAAACAGGTTCCACTGATTCGGGAAATTCGGGTCGTCCGGCGGCTCGAGCTGCGGGTTGTCGTTCGGCCCGTTCGGCCAATTCGGATTGGCCGCCGCCGCCAGTCCGCAAAGCGCGAGAACAACCGCCGCGGCCAAAACCGCGCAAACAAACCATTGTTGCGTACGCATGCGATGCTCCCCCATTGCATGAGCAAACAGCAGATGTGTTTACTGGAAATATCCCGCGATGTCCAGCGGCAGGCGAGGCTGTGATTTTTTGCGCCGAAGCGTCTTGAGGCTGATGGAAGCCTGCTTCCCGGCGGACAGGGCGCGGAAGGAACTGCTGCGCGACCTGCCGGCCATCGTGGCGCGGGAAGCTGAAATAACCATCCTTCTGTTTCTTCTGCGGATGCTCGCCGAAGTGAAGAGGTGGGCGGCGGCGGATTAGTCTCCGGCGCGAAGCCCGACCGGCGACGGCGTCTGCTGCCGGAACTCTTCCCGCGGCAACCCGGATTGTCGGATGATGGATTGCAGGGTTCCGACGCGTAATTCTTTGTGATTTGGAATGGGAATCGTGACCGCGCCTTCGTCCTAGATTTTTTGCATGAGGATGTGGCTGCCGCGGCGCCGCACTTCGCGAAAACCATGACGCGCCAGAAGCTTGCAAAGCTCTTCGCCGGAAAAGACGCGAAGCCTAACCAACGGCGATCTCCAGTTGCGTAACGAAAACCTCGCGATGCAAACGCCGTTCGAGTTCGGACGGCGGCGCCGCCTCGAAGAAAAGCTCCAGCGCCTCGCGTAGGTTATCGCGCGCCTCCTCGATCGTGCCGCCCTGGCTGGCGATATCCAATTCCGGGCACAACGCCACGTAGCCGTCGCCCTCTTGCTCAATGATTGCGGTCAATCTCATGGCACACCTCCCAACGGCCCAGCGCCTACCGTAGGGCGACCGGCCCGCCGCGTCAAGAAGCCGCAACCTGTCGATCCTGCCCCAATTACGGCTTTGCTGCTCTCCTCAGTTCGCGGCCACCGGGCGGCGTCCACTGGTGCAGATGCCTGAGCGACAAAAAAGGGGCCAGCGCTTCGGCCCAGCGGCGAACCGGCGTCTGCCGCAGGAACTGTCGCACGATCCGCTGCCGCTGGTGGCGCGGGAAGATGAAATGCCCATCCGGCTGCGGCTGGGGATGCTCGCCGAAATGAGGAAGTGGGCGGATTGAATCGCCGCGCACGATTCGCGTTGCGATCACGTGGGCTGCGGGTGATCGCGGGGGAATAACTCCCTCACCCGCGCCGCGGTCACTGCGGCGGGCCGTAGTGGAGGATCGCGCCGCCGTCGCCGACCGCGAACACATCCGAGGCGGAACTGCCCCAAACGCCGTTCAAGTTTGCCGCCGCGCCGTTCGGCATCGGCGTCCACGCCACGCCGTCGTAATGCAAGATCACGGGGCCGGCGGCGTTCGCGCCCACGGCGAACACATCCGTTGCGGAACTTCCCCAAACGCCGTTCAAGTTCGCTGCGACGCCGGGCGGCATCCGTGACCACGAGGAGCCGTCGTAGTGCACCGTCGTACTGCCGTAGTTGCCCACGGCGAACACGTCCGACGCAGAGCTTCCCCAAACCGCTCGCAAGTCCCACGTCGTGCCCGCCATCGGCGACCACGACGAACCGTCGAAATGCATAATCACCGGTCCCGAGAAGCCAAAGTTACCCGGATTCGTGTTGCTTCCCACCGCGAACACGTCGGACGCGGAACTTCCCCAGACGCCGTACATCTCCGCCGCAGCCTGGGTCATCATCGCCGACCACGAGGAACCGTCGTAGTTCACGATTACGCCGCCGTCGTAAGGCGTGGACAGCCCGACCGCGAATACATTCGAGGAGGAAGTCCCCCAAACGCCGTTCAACCCCTCTCCCCAAACGCTCGCCATCGCCGACCACGAGGAACCGTCATAGCGCAAGATCAGATTCGTTCCCGTCGAAGTCCCCGCGGCAAACACATCCGACGAAGAGCTTCCCCAGACGGCGGCCAACGCCGCCGCCGCACTGTTCCACATTGGCGACCACGAAGAACCGTCGTAGTGCAAGATCACGCTCGTTGCCACGGCGAATACGTCCGAGGAAGAGCTTCCCCAAATGCCGGTCAAATCCACGGTCGTCCCGCTCGTCATCGGCAACCAGGAAGGCGCGCTGTCGTCGTTGTCGTCGTCATCGTCGTCGATCGTCCGTACGCAGCGTACGCAGAAGCTGAACATTGCGGAAGTCCCGCCGACGCTGCCGGTCGTGAAATCGACGAACCAGGCCCAGAGTGATTCGCCGCCCCAAAGAAAAGACGAGGACGACCAATAAATATTCACGTTGCCCGTGACTTCGGGCGGCCAATAGGCGCCGCCCGGCCCCGGACCGCCGTGAGTGGTGCCGCTTCCCCGGAGCAAACTGGCGAGCTCGTTGATGTCCGGCAACTGCCAATCGCTGTAACCGTCCCAAGTCAGGCCCGCACAGTAACCAAACCCACCCCCCGGGTCATAGAGGTTTGCCCCGACCGCGGCGCCGTTCTGCCACATCAAGCCCGTTGTGGGGTCGGTCCAAACCGTTTCAACAGTGTCGTTGTCGTCGTTGTCGTCGTTGTCGTCATTGTCGTTGTCGTTGTCGTCGTTGTCGTTGTCGTTGTCGTCGTTGTCGTTGTCGTCATTGTCGTCGTCGTCCGCGGCCGGCTTCGTGTCGTCGTCGGCCGCAGTGTGATCGTCGTCGCCCGCGTGGTGATCCGGCGCGCAGGCGGCCAGGTATCCAAGCAGGGCTAGAACGAACAGAAAGGCCACGAAGCCGGACGGGCAGCGCCGCAAAACCACAGTTCCATTCGTCATGACGGACTCCCACGGGCGATCATCGTCCGTTTTTTCGTTTTCGTTTTGGTCGCCAGCCGCAACATTCGGCGAGGCGACGTTTGGCGATGGTCCGCCCGCTCGACGGCGAAGTCAACGGCGGCGGCGCGACCGGTGTGCGGCGGGTCCACAAGGCGAAAAGAAAAAAAAGAGGCAGCACTTCGGCCCCAGCGGCGAGCCGGCGTCTGCGGAAGACACTGCGGCATGTCCTGCTGGCCCTGGTGGCGCGAGAAGACGAAAAAACGATCCGGCTGCTGCTGGGAATGCTCTCCGAAGTCAGGAAGTGGGCGGAGGGGGATTAGCTTCCGAGCCGGTGGCTCAACGCAAAGAAATCGTTGTCCTTGGGTACGGCATATTTTTTTCTTGTGGGCAGATTCGTTCAAATCTTACAGAATTTCCCCGTCTCAGATCATGAACGTTGGGAGCGCGGACATACGCACCAAAGCGAACCTGTATGCGGCAAAACCTAATTTACGAGATCGTCGACAATTTCGAGTATCCGGCAATCGCCGCGACCATTGCCGCGGCAGTTGTTGTTTTCCAAGATCAGGCGCGAGGGCGATATATAACTGATGCCGTAGCCTTCGTTGTAGTTGCATTCGTTGCCGAGCGCCTTGCCGCCTTTTGCCTGGAATGAATATCGTATTCCGTCCAGCCGATTTCGTTCGCAGAAATTCTTTTCCAGTTCCGGGACGGCGTTGTAATTCACTTCTATGCCGTATCTTTCGTTGCGGCAGCAAATGTTGTCCCTCGCCGTCCCGCCGGCCTCTTGTTCATAAAGTATGGCAGTCCGATTGTGCAGCAGCTTGTTGTTCACCAGTTCCGGTCGAGCCCGATCCGTGACCGTTATTGCCTTATCCGACCGGCGAACATCGCAATCGGCAACTGTTCCTGTCAGCGAACCGCCGAGCACTAAGGTGCGAGCGCCCTCGATTATCCCGTTCAAATAAAGGGGATGGGTCCTCTCATAAAAGTTGCAGCCGGATATGTCGATGCGCCCGTTCCTAATCTCGACCAGGGCCCCGGCGATCCCCTCCGGACGGCTGATGTTGACATCACGGATGACAAGCTGATCCTGACTCTTCAATTCAAAGCACATGGCGCAATCCAAAAGCGATTTCCCGCGCACGCCGATCAATGAAAGCGGCTTGTCGATCGTCAAGCGCTCATTGATCGAGTAGTGCCCTTGCAAATGGATTATCGTGTCAGGCTTGGCCTCTATTATCTGCCTGCGAAGATACTCGCCCAACAATTTCTCGGCCCCTTCCGGCGCCCTGGTTCAGCCTGAAATGGGCTGAAGTCTTTTTTTGCTATGCAGAGGCCCATGCCTCCGCACCGGCATTTTTCGTTCTTCGAGCATGGGCCCAGCAGAGCCCGCCGCCGGTTCGCCCGGCGACCATCAGTCCACCACCGCCGGAACGTTCGTGTCAAGACCGTGGCGGCGGTGCCGACGAACTTCCCGCGCCGCTCTTCCGCCGGCGCCCCGACGAACGTTCGCGCCTCGCGATCGCGGAAGTGCGGGGGAAATAGCGCTGGTCGTTTCTGTCATTGCAAATAACGTTGTGAGTGAGCCGATGCGCCACGTGGTAGTTGTCTTGCTGGCCGCCGCCTGCTCGCGAGCCTTGCTGGCCTTGAGCAGCTTGGCGATGGCGGGGCCGAGGACTTTGGCTCGCTCTGGAAAGCGGCACAAGCCTTCGCGCAGCAGCGGCACGAGCGCGTAGTCGCCGGCGGCAAGGATTTCGGCCAAAGCTGCGGTAAACACTTCAGCGTCGGCAGAGAAAAAGCGCGTCAAGTTCCGCGAGGTCCGACAGCGTCATTGGAGACATTTCCCCGTGCTCCTTTTTGAATAGCGGGCAACGGAGGCGTCGGCGATGAGGATGGCGGAGTAGAAACAAGCCGATCCGGCATCCTGTTGGGCGAGGACGAACGAAACGCAGGCGATGAGCGCGCCATATGCCGGTAGCGAGAGAAAGCTCTTGTTGCGCATGGCCAACCTCCTCCAAGGCAAGACCGTCCCGCCTTCCGTTGAAAGCTCTGAAGAGGCGATTATTGATTTCATCGTCATGCCGCACGAATCCGGCTGTCAAGCGCGACGCCGCGGCCTATTCCAGGAACGCGGCGGCGGCACAACGCAGCACCGTGTTGCCGTCGCGCCAACGGCTGACGCGCCCCGCGCATTGCAGCACACCCTCATTGGGACTTTCGATCACATTGGCCGTAATCGTCGGGTCTGTTGGCGCTCGTCGTTGGTGGCGGTGAACACGATCTCGGAAAAGTATTTTGGCCCGACCATGCCCTCGATTCACCACGCCACGCGGGGCTTCTTATTTTTTTCGCCGTCTGCTAAGATAAAAATCGGGCTGCCCGAAAGGCGGCCCGGTGGGGCACGGACGAACATGAGCATTCTCTTTTTTATGAAAAACGCGTTTTGGTTTTGGCTCGCTGGGCAGGTAGTAACCTTTTTGATAAGTGAAGACTTAGGAGCCCTCTATTTTCTGATCAGCGTGACCGTCCTTGGCTATCTTCTACTTTTTTAACCTTCCGGTGTGATGCCTCGATCGAAAACGGACTGTCAAGCGGTTTGACTGTTTCGAGTTATTCCGCTTGAATTGCGGTCTCCTCTCCACGCCGTCATGGCGCACAATCACCAAAGCACCAATTTCACGGTCGGCTACCCCGCACACAACGCGCATGGCTGTCGACGGGGCTGTAGCCGACGAAGCCGGAGTCGAAATCGACGCCCCACACTCCGGCCCGGTCCGAAACCGACGAGGACGAATAATACCAGGCACCTTCCCCCGTAAGCTCGGATGGCCAATACTCGCCGCCCACAGCAGGACCGCCATCGGCTGAACAACCGCCGCACCCGATTTTTTTTGCGAAGGACATGCAATCGTTGTTCAAACACGAGTCCGTTACGCCACAGGAACCGCCCTCCTTTGTCGCCGGACAGCCTCGAATCAAGCTCCGAAGCTCGGAGATCGTCGGTAGACGCCAGTCATTGTAGCCACCCAATCTCAGGCCCACGCAATGCGATTTCGCCGCCGACCAACTCATCGCTCCGCCGGTCTGTACCACCTGCCACATCAAATCCGATTGCGGGTCCGTCCATGTGCCATGAGGCGAGCGCGCGCGCGGAAGTGATTTGGCCTTGGTCGTCGGTGCTGACGCGCCGCCGCATTGCAAACGCGCCAGTAAATCGGCCGCTTTCTTGGCATAGGGCGAATTCGGGTACGCCGCTATCACGCCTTTCAGCACATCGATGGCTGCGGGCACGTCGCCTTCCACAACCAATGCGGCCCCACGCTCGTAAAGCATCTTCGCCGGGTCGGTGGGCGCTGCGGGCGGCGGCGGGCTCGACCCTTCGTCGGCTGCGCGCGCCCGGAACCGCGCGCCGAGCACGAGCGTCATCGCCGAAACGACCAAAAGCGCGACCAGCAAAGTTCTGTACTTATTCATTACGGTCCTCCCGTTTGTATCGGCTCCCCATGGAAATGCGCTTGTATCGTCCCGCTCTCAATTCGGGTTGTCAACAAGTCTTACAAAGCCAATTCCTTCGGCCCAGCGGCGAGCATGGCATCCGCGGAACGAACTGCTGCACGACCTGCTGGCCCTGGTGGCGCGGGAGGATGAGAAGAACGTCCGGCTGCTGCGGGGGACGCTCGCCGAAGTGAAGAGGTGGGGGGGGGGGGACGACCGTTGGCAGCCAGGACCGGGTTGCGTAAGTGTGAAGTCAACAACCGCCTTTCCAGAACTTTCAACTGAGTTTGGGACAGGCTCGGGCTCGATGGAAATGACGCCGCCGGATGTCGATGCGATCTTATCGCGAAGAAAACGCGAAATCGATACTCTGGTGCGGGATTTTTTGCATGCGATCAGGACCGGCCAAAGGCCGGTGATTCCGTCGCAGCGTAACAAGGCCCGGAAAGTCGCATGGGAGTTGGCCGACGCGCGTCGGGCGATGGCCGCGGAAGTCGAGGTCTTGGCGCAATTTGGCTCGGCACGGCGAATTCAGGGACGACGAAGACCGCCAACGCCTCACCCGACTTGCGCTGGCGGTTTATTGGCTGGGTGCCGTCGAACGCTGGACGCGATTTGCGCTGCGGTCGAACAACGCCGGCCTCGTTTCCTTTGTGCAAGTCACTGGGCAGGAGATCGCCGAAGTCCTATCCGAGGGCTATTACCATGGACCAACGGACTCCATCGTCAAGGCATTCCTCGATAGAGAACCTGTATTTAAGGCCTGCGCTATCGCCTGTGGCGAAGAACTGTTGACGTTTGAGCAGGCGTTCAAACAAAATAAAGGGAAAGTCGCTGCCATGGTTGGTTTAACACGCTCGCCGAGGGCCGAAGAAAAACCGGCGAACCGCACCGACGCGCCGTGCCCCGCAAACCAAATGCAGGAATCCGAATCGCGGTCTGATTTCGCGCCCAGCAAGACGACTGTAAAACCGGCGAAAGATTTGCCTAGAATAGATAAAAGGTTGCCGCGGGGAGAAAATTCATTATTGTCTTTGCCGGCGATCTCGGGCTCAAAGGCCTTCGATATTAGGATCTCTGCAAGCGGTGACTCCACGACTCTTACTGTCCTTTTCCCCGGTGAAGAAATAATCGCCGAAGCGGGAACGGATTTGGGCGTCAAGTTGATATCTCCCAGCGGAACGGTTCGCGGCTATGTCATCCCCTATTTGGGGCGCTACGGAAAGCCCGCCGAATACCATTTGGCGACTCCTTACTCGGGGACCATCTTGACCATTAAGAGAACCGACGAAGGGGACGTGATTTTGAATGTCGAAGGCGCCGATTTGACAACGGCGACACGCGAAATTGATGGCGCAAACCCCTATCTCACAATTTACAAATCGAATGGGAAAGTAATCGGATATGGATTTGATGATTTTTTGGATATTATAAACGGAAAATTTTGCGATGTATTCCTCCAGTTGGAAAAAAGATGACGCATTTGCTTTTCGGCTGACCCGCGTGGCCGCTGTCGCCGTTTGACGATGGTTCATTATCAACGCCGACATTTCGTTTCTTGCTGAATTCTTCACCGCGGCCTTCATGTGAACCGGCAGTTCCAGCGCCTTTTCATAAATCAGCAAATATTTCGAAGAATCACACCGCCAATTTGACGGTCGGCCGATCAGCGCACACAGCGCACGGCAACGGCATAGGGGGGGACGAGGCAGACGAGGACCCCGCCGGAGGAGAAAGAGACGATCCACCCTGAGTCGTTCTTGCCACGGTCCGGGTCCGATGACGACCAATATTCGTTTACTTCCCCCGAAAGCTCCGGCGGCCAATACGCGCCGTCCGAACCAGGACCGCCGTGATTCGAACATCCACCGCATAGATTCACGTCCCAGCAAGAGGCAGTCAGGCACGAATCCGTCAGTTCACACGACCCGCCTTTTTGTGTCGCCGGGCAACCTCGGATCAAGCTCCGAAGCTGGGAGATCGTCGGCAAGCGCCAGTCGTTGAAACCACCAAGGCTCAGGCTCTCGCAATGCAATACGGCGTCCGTCCGCGTCATTCTCGCGCCCGTCGGATTAACCTGCCACATCAAGCCCGACTGCGGGTCCTTCCACGTGCCGCTCGGCGCAGGCGCAGGCGTCGCGGCGGTCAGCGACGGCTCCTCACAGATGCTGTCCCGGACGTGGCAATAGAGGCCGTCTCTACAGTCACTGTTTCGCGCACACACCGCCCCGGCGAGCCCTCGCACGCGGCACTTGGCGTTCCGAAAGTCCGCGCGGTTGCACACCAACCCTTGATCTGAACCACAGTCCCCGTCTGCGCGACACTTCGTGCCCTCGGTCGGCACATGGCATTCCGGCGGATCATAGGCCTGGTTGCAGACGCTTGCGCTCCGTACACATAGATCGCCGTTTCTACATTCCTTCCCCTCGGAACGAAGCGGTCGATGATGGCAACACGCGGAACAACAAATGCCGACGACGATCAAGACCATCAGAAGCCAACGGCCACCCGGATTTTCCATCTGCGCATCCTCGTCGGAAAACTGTCCTGATTCAACCTGGAAATGGACTGAAGCCGTTTTTTGCAAGTGCAGAGGCCCATTCCTCCGCACCGCCGCACTAGGTTTCGAAGATTCCGAGTTGTTCGATCTCTATTGTCGGCGGAAGTTTCCAATCTCCGCTTCTGATTGTCAATGGCATGGCACGCCGGTCATAATTCCCGATCACATCTTCGCCGTGCTCAATCCCGACCAGTCGGCGGTGTCCACACGTCTGGACACCTGGGCGGTAAAAAAGGGGCCATCGCTTCGGCCCCAGCGGCGGTCACGCCTTCGGCATGTCCGCCCACAGTTCAACTGCACCTTCCCGCTTCAACCGCCGGTAGCCTCCGGTTTCCTCCGCGGACAGCCGCCGGAGTTCGTACCGCTCGCGCTCCGGCATGTGCGGCTCCCAGCCGACAAAGGCGAACACCACGCCGGTGATTTCGACGAACGGCGGCATGGTCGGTGGGAGAGGTGAATGGCCCTCACCCGCCGCGCTGCGCTCGGCGACCTCTCCCGGTGGGAGAGGTGAATGCGCCGGATACCTCACGGCAATTGGGCGGGGTCGAAATTCCAGGCATAGGCGTGGCGGCGGCGATCGAGCAGCGCGTAGTGGCCGCGATCGAGGATGTGCTTCATCGCGTGTTTCGGCGTCCAGCCGAGCAGCAGGGTCGCCAGCGCCGCCAGCGCCATGCCGTGGGCCCGGAGGCGCTTGCCAACCAAAGCAAAGTCATGGAATCTAAGTCTCGCTCAAGTCGGGAAGGATCGGGCGCCGATGAACGACAAGGTTAAATTCGGTTGGGTGCCAGGGCCGTTGGCGCCCAAGGAATTGGTCCAAGAATGCTCCGATCTCTATTCCGCGCACTACGGCACATGGAGCGACAGCGCTCCTCATTCTCGCGGACAGCGCGTCCGCCTTTCGGCCCAGCGAATACGCGATGAATGGCTGGACGAAGATTCCCGGATCGCGACCGCCAAACTGAATGGGGCCCTAATTGGCTATGCCATCGTGATACCGGCGAAGTTGTGCGGGAACGGCATTGTCTCTTGGGTCACGCAACTTGTGGTTCACAAGGACTATCGGCAGCGCGATATCGGCAAAACGCTGTTGTTCTCTGTCTGGGGTTTTTCCACGCATTTTTGTTGGGGCTTGATAACGGCGAGCCCTTACGCCATCCGCGCCTTGGAGAAGGCAACTCGCCGACGATGCGTTTCCGAGCGCATCGCCACGCACAAGGGCAGGCTCCAAAAACTTGGCGCGAGAAAAATTCCATACGTGGCCCAAAGCGAAGCGCTGGATGTTTCCCGTTCGACTTCGAAAATAAACACCCGTTTTTTTGTCGATCACGGCGACCTCGAAGCAACCGTGGCCGGCGTCGTGGCGAAAGACAAGCCGTGGAATCTCGGCATGATCGACGAAGGATGGGAGTGGTTCGCGTTTACGTTTCACGATCAGGACCAAATCAGCCTGGATTCGAACGAAATCGCCGGCATGCTGGCCGCCTCGGACCAAATCACCAAAGACGCTTATTCCAGAATGCCAATCGGCGAGTCGCAACCTTGGGTTCGATTCGCCGATAAGGAGGCTGCGTTCGTCGTCAGCAGTTGCGATCTGCGGACCAGCGATCGTGTTCTCGATCTGGGATGCGGGAGCGGGAGGCATGCCATACGCTTGGCTGAATTGGGGTTGGCAGTCACCGGGGTTGATTACGTTGGCTCATTCATCGACGCGGCGCGCCAGGATGCGTCGAAGAAACAATCGATCCATGCGGAATTTGTCGAGGCCGACTGCCGCGATGTCGTTCTCCGGTCCGAATTTGACGCGGTCATTTGCCTTTACGACGTGGTCGGAACCTACGCGGAGAATGACGAAAACCGCAAGATTCTTCAGAACCTGGCCCGCCACCTGAAACGCGGCGGCAAAGCGCTGATTTCCGTCATGAATTTTGAATTGACGGCGCGGCGGGCGACGAATTTTTTCAACCTCGGTGAGCAGCCCGACAAATTGCTCGAACTGCCCGCAAGTCCAACGATGGAAACAACGGGCGATGTCTTCGATCCCAGATATTACCTGATTGAAGAGGAAACGAAGGTTGTCTACCGCAAGGAGCAATTCTCGGCAGGGCAATCTCTTCCGGTTGAATTGATCGTTCGGGATCGTCGTTTTCGAACCGCCGAAATCGAAGAAATGTGCCGCGACGCAGGGCTGGATGTCGTTTGGTCGCGGTTCGTCCGCGCCGGGCATTGGGATGAGCCGCTGACCAACGACGACGATCACGCCAAAGAAATACTGATTTTGTGCAACAAATCTCTGTAAAGTAGGCGCTCGCCTCAACGACTGGCTGGCTGGAAGAGGGAGTTGACCGGCGACCCGGATTCGGCGTTCAGGGCAGTTTCGCGGGGTCGAAATTCCACGCATAGGCGTTGCGGGTCCGGTCGAGCAGCGCGTAGTGGCCGCGATCGAGGATGTGCTTCATCGCGTGTTTCGGCGTCCAGCCGAGCAGCAGGGTCGCCAGCGCCGCCAACGCCATGCCGTGCGAAACGACGACGAGCGTATCGCCTTCGTGAACCGCAGCGATCCGCCGCCAGAAGGCCGCGGTGCGCGCGCGCAGGTCGCCGAACGACTCGCCGCCGGGCGTGGCCACGTTTTCCCAGTCGTTGAAGTAGCGCAGGAACGCCGCGGCGTGGCGGTCGCGCACCTCGCGCCACGGCTGGTTTTCCCATTCGCCGAAGTGCATTTCGCGCAGGTCGCGCGTGACGTACAACGGGGCGTCGATCGTCGCCGCCAGCGGGCGCGCGGTGCCGAGGGCGCGGCGCAGATCGCTGACGTAGACGCCCGCGGCGCGGCCGACCGCGCGGCCCAGCCGGCGCGCTTCGCCGGCCGTTTTTTCGGGGTCGGCGAGCAGGGCGTCGGTCCAGCCGAGGCAGACCTCGCTGGCCGACGCCTCGACGGGTCCGTGGCGGTAGAGCCAGACGATGGCCGGTCCGTTCGGCTCCTGGGGTCGAAGATCAGTCAAAGAGACGTTCCGGGTTGCCCGCCCAATAGCCGAAAATCTGCGGGCTGCCGGGCCGGAAATCTTCGAGGAAGCCGACGTTCTCGAACGACACGCCGCCGTACACCGGCGCGTGCGATTTCCAGAATTTCGCGCGGCCGTTGACGAGCCCTTGCAGCGTGGCGTCGAACGTGCCGGCCGGCCGGCGATAATATTGGGTCAGCGCCTGCGGCTCGGGGTAGCCCGGAACGTCCCACGGCCGCGCTTCGTCCGGGCGGGCCGCAAAGACGACGTCGCCGGCGCGATTGCGCGCCAACTCGGCCAGACCGAACAATTTCGGCGGCGCAAATTCCCAGCCGTTGAAATGCGGCCAGAGGCCCTTCGCGTTGACGACGCCGCCCTTGAGATACAGGTCGCGCAGCCGCGTCAGGTTGCCCCAGGTGCCGGAGAGAAAACAGGTCGCCAACGCCGGGCTGCCCGGTTCGGTGAACGTCTGGAACATCACTTCGTTGGGCCGGTTTTCGCGAATGGTGACGAGCAGGTAAATCCGGGCGTCGTTGGGAAAGCGTTCGCAGCGGAAGACGAGCGACATTTCGCGCACGCCGTCCGGCCCGCGGCGCACTTCGGCCACCGTGTGCAGCGGCGGCGGCAGGCGCGACTCCCAATGCGCGATGTCGGTGTGAAACTCCGGCGGGTACGCTTTGATGATAATGCCGGGCCGGTGGTCGCGCGGGCTGTCGTCGAGTTCGCTGGCGCCGCGGCGGCCGTCGCGCGTGACCGGGCTGAGCGCGATGAAATTGATGAAATAGACGCGCCCGGCGTCTTCGTAGCCGATGCGCAGCAGCCCGCGCGGCCCGCCCGCTTCGTTGGCGCCGAAACCGACCGCGGCCGGATACAGGCCCACCATGATGCCGTCGCGGACGCCCCAGATCGGCTCGTCGGCGTCGTTGCGCGGCCCGAAAAACGGCGGCGAAATCTCGGCCGGCGGCGCCGTCGGCTCGATCGGCGCCTGCATCGCCCGCGCGGCGCAACCCGTCGTGGCGACGATGACGGCCAGCGCCAGCAGCGCGCCCCGGCGGCCCCAGCCCCGCGGCGCACTATCTCTATATTTCTTCACTGACCACTGTTCTTTGTTCACTGTTCGCTGTTCGTTGTTCGCTGTTCGCTGTTCGTTGTTCGCTGTTCGCTGTTCGTTGTTCGCTGTTCGCTGTTCGCTGTTCACTGTTCATTGTTCACTGTTTGCCGTTCATTGCCCGCTCGGGCACGCTCCCGCCAAATTCGGCAGATTGTATTGCTGGGCAAACGCCGCGCAGCCCGGAATCGGCGGAATGGTGAGATTCGCGCTGGCCGCGATGGTCAAATTGAACTGCTTGAACGTGAAATGCCAGCCGACCAGTTCGCTCAGGCTGGGGCACGAGCCGAGCGTCAGGCCGGTCGCCTCGTCGACGATGCAAAGCAGAAACTTATCGAGAAACCCTTCGACGTCGGCGCCGTTTTCGACGTCCGCGATGCGATAGATCGCCTTGTAGGCGACGCCGATGCTGGTGGAATTGTTCAGCGCGTCAACCAATTGCGGCACGCTGTCGAGGGTGAGCGTCACGTCTTCGCCCGGTTTGAAGATAAACGAATTATCGGACTGCCGGTGCGCGGTGTCGTCGAAAAGGATCATCACCGACGGATCCCAGTTTTTCACCAGTTCGCCGTCGCCGAGATACAGCTCGAATTGCACGGGCATCGCAATGTAGCCGCCCGTGTCGTTGGATAATTCCAGGGTCACGCCCACGTTCGTCACTTTCACTTCGCTGCGGATCGCCTGCGTGATTTGGTTCTGGATTTGGAGGGTCAACGGGCCCGGCTGCAAGATCTGCACGCTGGCCTGATCGACCAGGTTCTCGACGTAATTGAGGCCGTCCTGCACGAGGCTGGAGGTCAGCAGCAGGCTGACGCCAGGGATCGAGCCGGCCGCGTTTTCGACCGACTGCACCATGCCGTCCATCGAAATGTCCGTCGGATAGACAGGGAGGCTCAACGGCAGCAACGGCAGCGTCGCCTCGCCGGAAAGGACGCCGTTGCTCAAACTGCAGCCGCCGTTGGCGCCGCAGGACACCAGCACCGCCGCCAGCAGGAAGGCGGCCGGAATTCCGAAATAACGGTATTTCATGGGGAAACCTCGTTTTTTAGCGGCGAACGTCGCGTTTCGTGACCACGTCGCCCTGGAAGTATGAATACGAACGGCGCGCTTTGCAACGTGGCGCCAGTATCTTTTTGAATGTCGTTTCGCGCAGCGCGCGTCGATTTGACGAGCCGACCCGTCCCCGCTTATCCTGGCGAAAATGCCGAAAGGGGCGACGTGATGAAATCCACTTTGTTCGGTTTGCTGTTTGTGCTGGCGGCGGTCGGTCTGGCGTTCGCGATCGCCGTCGGCTGCCGGGCCTCCGCGGACAACTCTTCAAGCGACGCGACAACGGACGACGACGACAACGACGACGCGTCGCCCGGCGACAATCAGCTCTACGCCGCGGCCGGCCACGTCGCGATCACGCCCAACGCCCAGAATCATCCGGAGCAGATTTACCTCGCCGGCGTCGTGCCGTCGCGCGTTTGCACGGGCATGCACGACGATTTGTTCGCGACGGCGCTCGCGTTCAAGCAAGGCAACACCGAACTGGTGTTGGTCGAACTCGATTTCGTCGGCTTCACCCGCACGCGGATTCGCGAAATCCAGGAGCGGCTGGCGGCGCACGGGTTGCCGAAAGAGAACGTCCTGATCGCCTCGACGCACACGCACGAAGGGCCCGACACGCTGGGCGTCTACGGACCGAACATTTTGAAGAGCGGCGTCTCGCACCAATACATCTCCTTCGTGCAGGATTCGGTAGTCAACCTCGTGCTGCAGGTGTGGAGCCAGTTGGTCCCGGTGACGGTCAAGGCCGCCGTCGCGCTGGTCGACGACCCCAACGCCAACTATCCGACCTACAGCAAAGACCAACGGGCGCCGTTTGTCGTGCCGGGTTTCCTGACGACGGCGCAGTTCACGGGCCTTGACGGCCAAACGGTCGCAACGCTGATCAACTGGCACAATCACCCCGAGATCATGATCAAATCGACGCTGCTCAGCTCCGATTTCCCGGGCTACGCGCGCGAACACATGGTCGCCAAGCTGGGCGGCGAATGCATCTACATTTCCGGCGCCGTCGGCGGCCTCGCCTCGCCGACCGGCGCCTCGGTGCCCGAACGCGACGAAAACGACAACCCGGTGTACGACGGCCAGGGAAACCAGGTTTACCTCATGGAAGGCTCGTGGGACAAAGCGCGCAGCCTCGGCTACATCCTGGCGGACAAGGCGGTCGACGCATTGAAAAACGCGGAAACGGCGCCCCCGCCGACGCTGCAGGTGAAGGTCGAGCAATTGCCGCTGCCGGTGACGACCCCGACGTTCATCCTGGCGTTCATCGCCCACTTGCTGGAATTCGACAGTCAAGACCTGATCACGAACAACCCGAAATTCTGCGGCTTCATGGGCTGCTCGGACGACCGCATCGCCCTGGTGCGCCTGGGGCCGCTGGAAATCATCACGGCGCCCGGCGAGGCGTTCCCCGAGACCTTCATCGGCCGCGGCGCGAGCAGCTACGACTACGGCTCGCCGTGGGGCGTTTCGTATTTCCCGGCGATGACCGGCGTCATCGACTACATGAACGCGCCGGCGCCGGTGTTCATGGGGCTGTGCGACAACGAAGTCGCGTACCTCGTGCCCATTGCCGACTGGCATCCGTACGGCCACCCGGCGCACTACGAGGAAGATCTCTGCTTCTCGAAAGACACCGAGTCGCTTTATCGCAACGCCGCCATTGCGCTGTTGAAGACTGACATTTCGGCGCCGTAAGCGTCGTGTCGAGGCCGGCCGTGGAGTGGGCGACAATGACGTGGAACCAATGCCGCGAGGCGCTGCGCGGCGAGCGCCTGCCGGCCGCATTGGTCAACCTCAACGCCTTCGAAGAGAACATCGACCGCGTCGCGGCGTGGGTCCGGCCGCACGGCAAGACCGTGCGCGTCGCGAGCAAATCGGTGCGCTGCCCGGGCCTGCTGCGGCTGATTTTCGAACGCGCGCCGGAAGCAATGAAAGGCGTCATGGCCTTCACCTGCGAGGAAGCGGAATTTCTCGCGGGCAAGGGTTTTGACGATCTGCTTGTCGCCTATCCGTCGCTGCAACCGTCCGACCTGAAATGCCTGACGCGCCTGGCCAGGAAAGGCAAGACCGCGACGCTCGTCGTCGATTGCCGCGAGCACCTCGAAGCGCTGTCGCGCGCCGGCCGCGCGGCGAAGGTCGAACTGCGCGCCTGCATTGACGTGGACGCGTCGTATCGCCCGGCGGGCGGCCGCCTGCACGTCGGGGTGCGCCGCAGCCCGGTCCGCGACGAGCTAACCGTCGTCGAGTTGGCGCGCCTGGCGCGGCGGCTCGGCGGCGTGCGCGTCGCCGGCGTGATGATGTACGAGGCGCACATCGCGGGCCTCCCCGACGCGAACCCGTTTTCGCCGGCGATGAACCCATTGCGCCGCATGATCAAGGCTGTCGCCAAACCGGACGTTGCGGCCTTGCGCCGGCGCGTCGCCGACGCCCTCGCCGCCGACGGCGTGACGATCGAGTTTTTCAACGGCGGCGGCACCGGCTCGCTCGATTGGACGCCGCAGGACGCCGCGGTCACCGAAGTCACCGTCGGCAGCGGCTTTCTTTGCTCGCATTTGTTCAGCTACTTTGCCGGCGTCAAATTGGTCCCGGCCGCGTTTTTTGCGCTGCAAACCGTGCGCGCCAGCGATCCGGGCTTCATCACCTGCCACGGCGGCGGCTACGTCGCCTCGGGCGAGGCCGGGCCGGACAAACTGCCGGCGCCGTTTTTGCCCGAAGGTCTGTCGCTGGTCGATCTCGAGGGCGCAGGCGAGGTGCAGACGCCGCTCGCGGTCGGCCCGGATGCGCCGCGGGTTTTGCTCGGCGATCCGGTGCTGTTCCGCCACGCCAAGGCGGGCGAACTCGCCGAACGCTTCAACGAGTATCTGCTGCTCCGCGACGGCGCCGTCGTGGGCCGCGAGCCGACGTATCGCGGATTGGGCCGCTGCTTTCTTTGAGGCGGGAGAGTTTCGATGGACTTCATTTTGTCGCGCCGCAGCATTCGCCAATACACGAACCAGCCGGTTTCCGCGCAGCAGGTGCGCGATCTGCTCGCCGCGGCGATGGCCGCGCCCTCGGCCGGCAACCAGCAGCCGTGGCATTTCGTCGTGATGGACGATCGCGCGGTGCTGGATCAAGTGCCCTCGTTTCACCCGCATTCGACGATGATTCGCGAGGCGCCGCTGGCCATCGCGGTCTGCGCCGATCTGACGAAAGCCACGCACCCCGGCATGTGGGTGCAGGATTGCTCGGCGGCGACGGAGAACCTGCTGCTGGCCGCGCACGCGATGGGGCTGGGCGCCGTTTGGCTGGGAATCTACCCGCGCGACGAACGCGTCGCGGGGCTGCGCCGCCTGCTCGCGTTGCCGGAGAACGTGATGCCGCTGTCGCTGATTCCGATCGGCTATCCGGCCGAGGAGAAACCGCCGGCCGACCGCTTTCAGGAAAGCCGCATCCACCGGAATCGTTGGTAAGCGAAAAGGAGACGGTTCATGAAGATCGGAAAAATTGTCGCGTTGCTGGCGGCGGTGGCGCTGCTGCCGGCGCTGGCCGGTTGCCTGGTGCGCTCCGAGACGTTGACGGCGATGCTGGCCGCGGCCGATGCGCTGCGCAACGGCAACTACGCCGAGTTCGAGAAACACGTCGATGTTGACGCGCTGATCGGCAACGTGGTCGATCTCACGTTTTCGCAGGTCAACACGCAGGTGGCCAAACAATACGGCGGCGTGCTGAAAAGCGTCGAACCGTTGGCCAAATCGCTGATGGTGAGCCAGACAAAAAACGAGTTCAAAAGGCTGGTCAACAAGGGCGAGATCACCAAGCTGGCGCCGGAACTGAAACAGTTGCCGTCGGCCGCGTTGCTGATCGGCGTCGTGAATCTCTTCGGCGTGCCGCAGAACACGGACAACTACCAGGTGCTCGACGTGAAAAAGACGGGCAATGTTGAAAATTTGAAAATGAACGTGCGCGGATCGAAGAGCGAGCCGTGGCTGGCGCTCCACATCCAATCCGAAAAGGTCGGCGGCACGTACCGCATCAACCGGATCGCCAATCTCGACCAGATTTATGCGAACGTGCTGAAAACCGTGATTCCCTAGTGCGGCCTTCGGCCGCAACCGAATTGCCGATTGCGGATTGCGGAATGCGGAATGAACAGAGGCGGCGCCTTTGGGCGAAAAAAAGAAATTTGCCCCGCACCCCTTACCCCTCTCCCACGTCCGGGAGAGGGGAAACAAGGCTCCCCTCTCCCCTCGGTGGGAGAGGGGCAGGGGGTGAGGGCCGCCCGGGGCTAAGACCGCGGGCACTTCGAGAAAAGGATTGCCTCGTGCCTAGAAAATTATTTTTCGTGGTGTTGACCGCGGCAATCGCGGCCGGCGGCTGCTTCGCGCTGCTTGTCGGCGGCTGCGGCCAGCACAACACTAACAGCGGCAGTTCCGGCGACGACGACGCCTCGCCCGCCGACGATGACAACGACGATGACGCCTCGCCCGGCGACGACGGCTTGCCCTGGGTCGCGCTCGCCGCCGGCGCCTTCGACATGGGCTGCTCGCCCGGCGACGCCGACTGCCGCAGCGACGAAACCCGCCACGCCGTGTCCGTTGGGGCGTTTGCGATCAACGCCACGTCGATCACGCAAGACGAATACGCCGCGCGCACCGGCGTGAACCCGAGCAATTTCGCCGGTTGCGGCGCCTGCCCGGTCGAACAAGTCGCCTGGGCCGACGCCGAGTCGTTCTGCGAAGCTGTCGGCGGCCGCCTGCCGACCGAGGCCGAGTGGGAGTTCGCCGCACGCGGCAGGACGACGGCCCGCACCTACTGCGGCGACGACTTGTCGTGCCTGACCGGCGTCGCGTGGTATCTCGACAACGCCAACATGAAAACGCAACCGGTCGCCGGCAAACAGGCCAACGCGTACGCCCTGTACGACATGCTCGGCGACGTCTGGGAATGGGTCTACGATTGGTACGGTGCGCAATATTACCTGACGAGCCCGACCGTCAATCCGACCGGCCCCACGACCGGTTTCGACCGCGTCTTGCGCGGCGGCGCCTGGAACGACCAGGACACGTATCTGCGCGTTTCGTGCCGCAACCACAACCAGCCGAACGACAGCAACGCGGCGACCGGCTTCCGTTGCGTCCGCCCGCAATAAGCGGCGAAGGAGACGACCATGAAACGATTGACGATGGCCCTCGCGCTGGCCGCGCTCGTCGCCTGCGGCACGGCCTGCCGCGAGGTCGCGGCGGCGAACGGCCGCCCCGCGGCGCCCGCGAATTTCGGCGCGGTGAAACTCGAACAAGTGCAGCAATTCCTGAATGAGAACGGCAAGGCCGACGCGCGCACGATTGTGAAGACGTACAATTGGATCAAGGCGGCGTTCCACTACGAGCCGGCGGATCAGACCTACGAATTCAGCCCCGAGGAACTGCAGCAGATCGCGCAACTCGGCGTCGGGCTGCCGGTCGGCGAGGCGTGGAACGTGATTCACACCGCGCTGATGGCCCGCCATCCGGGCAAGATCGCGGCCACGCCGCGTTGGACGTTCAACAGCGCCGGCGCCGCGTTCTGCCAGATCGCCATCGTCTACGCGTCAACAAAAGAGTACGTCGCGTTTTTCGGCACGCCGATCGGCGCCGACGGTTTCTCCGGCCGCTACGACGCCGACGTGTGGGATTTGATGGTCGACGGCAACATGTGGACCTACGAGCCCGGCCAGTTCGAGCCGACCATCTACAAGGCCGGCGACATGGCGTACCTGCCCCAGGGCAGCGGCAAGGGCGTCCAATACGTCGACCACTCGTGGATGATCGACTACGGCCGCGGCAACATCATCTCGATGTTCCCGTTCGGCATCATCGCGCCGACGCTGTTCATCACGCTCGATTATCAGAGCGCTTGGCAGGAGTTTGTCGACTTCGCCAAACTCGTGATTCAGAACCTGATCGGCAAATAAATCACTGCCGCAGCCGGCTCGGGCCGCCGCCGCATTATCTTTATGAAATCTTTACTCGTCCGCGGGACATTTTTATGTATCCTTAACGCCTCCCTGCCTTTATTCTTCGGCCGGGGAAATCTGTTCTGATCGCGCAACGTGACGTGGCAATATTGTTCGGGTCCGTCGAAGAAAATGCGACGCGGCGGCGCAAGAGCCGTAGATGAGGGGGCGAGATGATGGACTTGCTGATGGTCGCCGCGTTGGTGGGCGGCCTGGGCCTATGTTGGTTGTTGGTGGACTTCTGCGGCTGGACCGCTAAGCACTAGAAGAGAGGCGGAAGATGGAAACAGTCTGCGGAATTTTGGCGGCGGCATTGGCCGTTTACTTGATCGTGGCGTTGGTGAAACCGGAGATTTTCTGATGAGCTATCTCAGCGTCGTGCAGATCCTGATTTATTTCGGGGTGCTGCTCGCGGCGGTCCAGCCGCTCGGGGCGTACATGGCGCGCGTGTACGAAAACGAACGCGTGCTGCTGGAAAAACCGCTCGGCTGGCTGGAGCGGCTGTTTTATCGCGCCGCCGGGGTGCGGCCCGACGACGAGATGGATTGGAAGACGTACGCCAAGAGCATGCTGCTGTTCAACCTGATGGGCGCCGTGTTTCTCTATCTCATTCAGCGGCTGCAGGGCGTGCTGCCGCTCAACCCGCAGAAGTTCGCCGGGGTCGCGCCGGACCTCGCCGTCAACACCGCGGCGAGTTTCTTAACCAACACCAACTGGCAGTTCTACGGCGGCGAAAGCACGCTGAGCCATCTGACCCAGATGTTCGGCCTCGCCGTCCAGAACTTCCTGTCGGCCGCGACGGGCATGGCGATCCTCGTGGCGTTGATCCGCGGCCTGCGCCGCAAGTCGGGCAAGACGATCGGCTCGTTCTGGGTCGACCTCACACGGACCACGCTCTATATCCTGCTGCCGCTTTCGCTCGTGCTAGCCGTGATTCTGGTTTCGCAGGGCGTCGTCCAGACCTTCCGTCGCGACGTCGGCGCCGCGTTGCTGCAAGCGACCCACGACGACAAAGGCAAAGACGTGACCGAGCAGACGATTTCGGTCGGCCCCGTGGCGTCGCAAATCGCCATCAAGCAATTGGGCACCAACGGCGGCGGCTTCTTCAACGCCAACTCGGCGCATCCGTTCGAAAACCCGACGCCGCTGACGAATTTCCTGGAAATGCTGGCGATTCTGCTCATTCCGGCCGCGCTTTGTTACACCTACGGCGTGATGCTCGGCGATCGGCGCCAGGGCTGGGTGCTGCTGGCGGCGATGGCGGCGCTCGTTTTTATGGTCCTGCCGCTCGTCGTCGCCGCGGAACAGGCGGGCAATCCGCTGCTGTCCAAACTCGGGGTGGATCAGCGGCTCAGCACTCTCTCGGCCGGCGGCAATATGGAAGGCAAAGAGGTGCGGTTCGGCATCGTCAACTCGAGCCTGTGGGCGGCGGCGACCACGGCGGCCTCGAACGGCTCGGTGAACGCGATGCACGATTCGTTCATGCCGCTGGGCGGTTTCGTGCCGCTGTGGTTGATCATGCTCGGCGAGGTGGCCTTCGGCGGGGTCGGCTCGGGCCTCTACGGATTGCTGATGTACGTTATCATCGCCGTGTTCATCGCCGGCCTGATGGTCGGCCGCACGCCCGAATATGTCGGCAAGAAGATCGAAGCGTTCGAGATGAAGATGGCGTCGATCGCCATCCTGATCACGCCGCTGCTGGCGCTCGTCGGCGCCGCGACGGCCGTCAGCGTCCACGCCGGAACCTCGGCCGTCGGCAACCCCGGCGCGCACGGGTTCAGCGAAATCCTGTACGCCTTCTCGTCGTGCGCCAACAACAACGGCAGCGCCTTCGCCGGCCTGTCCGCCAATCCGTTCCTCAACATCGCCCTGGGCATTGTGATTCTATTCGGCCGCTTCGTGCTGGCCGTGCCGGTGCTGGCGATCGCGGGCTCGCTCGTCGGCAAGAACATCGTCCCGACCAGTTCCGGCACGCTGCCGACCCACACGCCGCTGTTTCTCGTGCTGCTGGTGGGAACCGTGCTGCTCGTCGGCGCGTTGACGTATTTCCCGGCGCTGGCCCTCGGCCCGGTTGTCGAACACCTCATCATGATCGGCAGGTGACCGATGGCTTACGACAAACAACGCGGCATTGATTGGGCGATGGTCCGCCGCGCGCTCCTCGATTCGTTCCTGCGGCTGAACCCGCGTTACCAGGCGCGCAACCCGGTCATGTTCGTCGTCGAGGTGGGCAGCGTGGTGACCACCGTGCTGTTCGTGCAGGCGCTGTTCGGCCGCGGCGAGGCCTCCGCCGGCTTCATTCTGCATATCACCATTTGGCTCTGGATCACGCTCCTGTTCGCCAACTTCGCCGAGGCCATCGCCGAAAGCCGCGGCAAGGCCCAGGCCAACGCGTTGCGCAAGGCGCGGCAGGATGTCATCGCGCGCAAACTGAAGTCCCCCTCGCACGACGCGGCGTCGGAGCCGGCCGCCGGCTCGTCGCTGCGCCGCGACGACCTCGTGCTCGTCGAAGCCGGCGAGGTGATCCCGGCCGACGGCGAGGTCGTCGAAGGCATCGCCTCCGTCGACGAAAGCCCGATCACCGGCGAAAGCGCGCCGGTCATTCGCGAAAGCGGCGGCGATCGCAGCGCCGTCACCGGCGGCACGCGCGTGCTGTCCGACTGGCTCGTGATTCGCGTGACCGTGAACCCCGGCGAGAGTTTCCTCGACCACATGATCGGCATGGTCGAAGGGGCGAAACGCCAACGCACGCCCAACGAGATCGCGCTGGCGATCCTGCTCGCGGCGCTGACGCTGATCTTCCTGCTGGCCACCGTGACGTTGCAGCCGTTTTCCAAATACGCCGTCCAGGTCGGCGCCGGGCAGATCGTCACGATCACGGTGCTGGTGGCGCTGCTCGTGTGCCTGATCCCGACGACCATCGGCGGGCTGCTCTCGGCCATCGGCATCGCCGGCATCGACCGCCTGCTGCGGGCCAACGTGATGGCGATGTCCGGCCGCGCGGTCGAGGCCGCGGGCGACGTCGACGTGCTGCTGCTCGACAAGACCGGCACGATCACGCTCGGCAACCGGCAGGCGGCGGCGTTCATCCCGCTCGACGGCGCTACGGAGACGGTGCTGGCCGACGCGGCGCAGCTCGCCTCGCTGGCGGACGAAACGCCCGAGGGCCGCAGCATCGTGACGTTCGCCAAGGAGCGCTACAGCCTGCGCGGCCGCGACATTCAATCGCTGGGCGCGCGTTTCGTGCCGTTCAGCGCGCAGACGCAAATGAGCGGCGTGGACTTCGCCGACCGCGAGATTCGCAAGGGTTCGGCGGCGGCGGTGAAGACCTATGTCGAACGGAACGGCGGCCGTTTTTCAGCCCAGGCGCAGCAGACGGTCGACCACATTTCGCGGCTGGGCGGCACGCCGCTGGTCGTCGCGGAACGAGCGCGCAAGGCGGAAGCCGGGCTGCCGGTCGCGGTGGAACGGACGCGCGTGCTCGGGGTGATCCACCTGAAAGACGTCGTCAAGGGCGGCATCCAGGAACGCTTCGCCGAGCTGCGCACGATGGGCATCAAGACAGTGATGATCACCGGCGACAACCCGCTCACCGCGGCGGCGATCGCGGCCGAGGCCGGCGTCGACGACTACCTGGCGCAGGCGACGCCCGAGGCCAAGCTGAAGCTGATCCGCGATTTGCAGAGCGGCGGCCGCATGGTGGCGATGACCGGCGACGGCACCAACGACGCCCCGGCGCTCGCGCAGGCGGACGTGGCGGTGGCGATGAACACCGGCACGCAGGCGGCGAAAGAGGCCGGCAACATGGTCGATCTGGATTCGAACCCGACCAAGCTCATCGACATCGTGCGCATCGGCAAGCAGATGCTGATGACGCGCGGCGCGCTGACGACCTTCAGCATCGCCAACGACGTGGCCAAGTATTTCGCGATCATCCCGGCGGCGTTCGCGACGACGTACCCGGCGCTCGGCGCGCTCAACATCATGCGCCTGTCGACGCCGCACAGCGCGGTGCTCTCGGCGGTGATTTTCAACGCCTTGATCATCATCGCACTGGTGCCGCTGGCCTTGCGCGGCGTGAAGTACCGGCCGGTCGGCGCGGCGCGATTGTTGAAAGACCACCTGCTGATCTACGGCCTCGGCGGCATCGTCGCGCCCTTCATCGGCATCAAATTGATCGACCTGGCGTTGACCGCCATCGGCCTGACCTGAGGAGACACGCTCATGCGTTCGATGTTGCGCCCCGCGGCCGTGATGCTCGGCTTGTTTTCCCTCTTGACCGGTCTGGCGTATCCGCTGCTCGTCACGGGGATCGCGCAGTTGGCCTTTCCCGGCCGCGCGAACGGCAGCCTGATCGCGGTCGGCGGGAAGACAGTCGGCTCGCGGCTGATCGGCCAGCCGTTCACCGATCCGCAGTACTTTTGGGGCCGCCCATCGGCGACCACGCCGTTCCCGTGCAACGCCCAGAACTCCGGCGGCTCCAACCTCGGCCCGCTGAACCCGGACCTGCAAAAGGCGGTGCGGACCCGCATCGACGCCTTGCGGGCCGCCGATCCGGAGAACCAACAGCCGATCCCGGTCGATCTGGTGACGGCGTCGGGCAGCGGTCTGGATCCGCACATTTCGCTGGCGGCGGCCGACTATCAAGGCGAGCGCGTGGCGCGGCTGCGCGGGTTGGAGCCGATCGTCATCCGGCGGTTGATTGCAAGTTTCACCGAGGGGCGGCAATATTGGATTTTCGGCGAACCGCGTGTGAACGTGCTGCGGCTGAACCGGGCGCTGGATGCCGTCAAGACGACGGCGCCGGCGCCGGAGGCCGCGCCGTAAGATCGCCGCTTCGTCGGCCGAGGCGAAATGGAACGAACGCGTCCGAATCCCGATCAACTGCTCGCGGACGTCCAACGCGAGACCGAGCGCGAATCCCGCGGCAAACTGAAGATCTTCTTCGGCGCCGCGGCCGGCGTCGGCAAGACGTACGCCATGCTCGAGGCGGCGCAGAAACAACGCCGCGAGGGCCTCGACGTCATGATCGGCCTGGTCGAGACGCACGGCCGGGTCGAAACGGAAAAACTGCTGATCGGCCTGGAGCGGTTGCCGCTCAAGGAATTCACCTACCGCGGCGCCGTGCTGCGCGACTTCGACATCGAGGCGGCGCTGCGCCGCAAACCGCACATCCTGCTCGTCGACGAACTGGCGCACACGAACGCCCCGGGCGCCTGGCACACCAAGCGCTGGCAGGACGTGCTGGAACTGCTCGAAGCCGGCATCGACGTGTTCACGACCCTCAACGTGCAGCACCTGGAAAGCGTCAACGACATCGTGGCCCGCTTGTCGAGCGTCAACGTACGCGAAACCGTGCCCGATTCGATTTTCGATCAGGCCGACGAAGTCGAGTTCGTCGACCTGACGCCCGACGATCTGCTCCAGCGCCTGCGCGAAGGCAAAGTGTATGTGGCCGCGCAGGCCGAGCGGGCCATGGAAAACTTCTTCACGATGGGCAACCTCATCGCCCTGCGCGAGTTGGGGCTGCGGCGGATGGCCGACCGGCTCGACACGCAGATGGAGCGCTTTCGCCGCCTGCACGCCGTCGGCGAAAGCCTGCACATCGCCGACCGCCTGCTCGTCGCCGTCGGCCCGAGCCCGTATGCGCCGCGCGTGGTGCGCGCGGCGCGGCGCATGGCCGAGCGGCTGCACGCGGAATGGATCGTCGCCTACATCGAAACGCCGGGCGCGGCGGAACTGCCGCAGACCGACAAAGACCGCGTTTTGCAGACCTTGCGCCTGGCCGAGCAACTCGGCGCGCAGCCCGTCACGCTGACCGGCGAGCACGTCGCGGCGGAACTGATCGACTACGCGCGGCAACGGAGCGTCAACAAGATCGTCGTCGGCAAACCCGGCCGCGCGCGCTGGCGCGATCGACTGTTCGGCTCGATGGTCGACGAGTTGATCCGCAACGAGGCCGGCATCGACATCTTCGTGGTGCGCGACCTGCTGGAGGAAGTCGCCCGGGCGCCGGCCCGCCGCTTCCGCCGCTGGCCGCGCTGGGAGGGCTTCGCCGCCGCCTTCGGCGTCATCGCGGCGTGCACGCTGTTGAGCTGGCCGCTGACGTCGATTCTCGACGATGCGTCGCGCGGGGTGCTCTACATCGTCGCGATCGTAGCCGTTGCGCTCTTTTGGGGCACGGGCCCGGCCGTCGCGGCGTCGGCGCTCTCCGTGCTGGCCTACGATTTCTTCTTTGTGCAGCCGGTTGGGAAGTTCTCGGTGAACGACCCGCGGGCGGTGCTGACGTTGCTGATGATTTTCATCGTCGGCAACGCCCTCTCCGCCTTGACCACGCGCATCAAACTTCAGGCGAAGATCGCCCGGCGGCACGAGGAACGCACTGCCGCCATGTACCAGATGACGCGCGACCTCGCCGCCGGCCGGACTCCCGAGGAAACGCGCGAACGCGTCGAGAGCAACCTGGCGACCGTGTGCGGCGGCGACGTCGCCATTCTGCTGCCCGACGCCCAGCGGCGCATCCAGGATGACGGCCGCGCCAAGAAATTCCTGCGGCCCTGGCATTTCCCAGTGGCGCAATGGACCTTCGACCACGGCAAGATGGCGGGCCTGGGCACCGAAGCCCTGCCCGCTTCCGACAGCCTGTTTCTGCCGCTGCGCGGCAACCGCGGCGTCGTCGGCGTGGTGGCGATCAAGGCGGCCGATCCGAACCTCGCCCAGGAAGCCGAACAAATGCTGCTGATCGAGACCCTGACGCGGCACGCCGCCCTCGCGTTCGAGCAACTGGAGCTGGTGTCCGAAGCGAACCACGCCCGGATGCAGGCGGAGGCCGAACGGATGCAGAACTCGCTGCTCAGTTCGGTCTCGCACGATTTGCGCACGCCGCTGGCGTCGATCACCGGCGCCGCGTCGAGCCTGCTGCAGAACAGCGACTGCCTGGACGCCGGGAACCGACGCGAATTGTTGACCACGATCTATCACGAGGCGAATCGACTGAACCGCCTGGTGACGAATCTGCTCAACATGACGCGGCTGGAAGCCGGCGCGCTGAGCCCGAGCAAGGATTGGCAATCGATCGAGGAACTGGTGGGCGCGGCGCTCGCCAAATCCGAGCGGGCGTTGCAGAATCGCCCGGTCGCGACCCGCATCCCCGCCGATCTGCCGTTGATCCGCGTCGACGGCCTGCTGATCGAACAGGTGTTTCTCAACATCCTCGACAACGCCGTGAAATACACGCCCGCGGGCTCGCCGCTCGAAATCGAGGCCCGCGCGGAAACCGACGGCGTCGTCGTGACCATCGCCGACCGCGGGCCCGGTTTCGCGCCCGGCGACGAAGAGCGAGTTTTCGACAAGTTTTTCCGCGGGTCGAGCGGCGACGATTCGAAAGGCGCCGGCCTGGGCCTCACGATCTGCCGCGGCATCGTCGCGGCGCACGGCGGACGCATCGCAGCGCGCAATCGCCCGGACGGCGGCGCGGTCTTCGAAATCTTCCTGCCGCGCGAAAACGACGCGGCGCCGGCGCCCGCGGAACCCGCCGGCGCGCCGGCGGCAAAAACCAATGACGGCGGCCCGACATGAACGCAGCCCCCAAGATTTTGTTGATCGAAGACGACCCGCAGATTCGCAAGTTGCTGCGCGTCACCCTGCCCGCGAACGGCTACGATCTGCTCGAAGCCGAGTGTGGCGAAGAGGGCGTGCAGATGACGGCGTCGCACAACCCCGAGGCGATCATCCTCGATCTCGGGCTGCCGGACATCGACGGCCTGGAAGTCGTGCGGCGCGTGCGCGAATGGAGCGCGACGCCGATCGTCGTGCTCACCGCGCGCGGCCAGGACCAGGAAAAGGTCCGCACCCTCGACGCCGGCGCCGACGACTATCTGACCAAGCCGTTCAGCACGCCGGAATTGCTGGCCCGGCTGCGCGTCGCCCTGCGCCATGCGGCGCGCGCCGGGTCCGAAACGGCCGAACCCGTCGTGACATTCGGCGACATCCGCGTCGATTTCGCCAAGCGCCAGGTGTTTCTGCGCGACGCCGAGGTGCACCTGACGCCGATCGAGTACAAGCTCTTCTCGACCCTGGTCCGCAACGCCGGCAAGGTGCTGACGCATCGCCAGCTATTGAAAGAAGTGTGGGGACCGTCGTATGTGGAGCAGACGCAATACCTGCGCGTCTTCATGGGCGCCTTGCGGCAGAAACTCGAAGCCGACCCCGCCCGCCCGCGCTTTCTGACCACCGAACCCGGCGTCGGCTATCGCTTGAAAAACGACTGATATCAATGTTCCACCTGAAACAGCGCAATTTATGTTTTATCGCTGTTCACCGCCATGAAACTGCGAACATGGGGGATGTCTTTATTTTCTGTCTTATTCAACCGCGAATGCACGCGAATAGGATCACGTCAAACGTGATTGGGGCTTAGTCGCAGTTTGCGACGACGAAGCCTTGCCTGGTCAGTCCCGCACGCAACGGAACCCGACGTCGCCGCTGCGATGCGTCGGGTCGACCCGAAACCGGCTGCACGCGCGCACGCCCCAGGGGTCGCTGCTCCAGGAGCCGCCGCGCGCCACCCGCGTTTGTCCCGTGCCCGGTCCGTGCGGGTTGTCCGCCGGCGCCGACGTATACGGGGCGTACCAGTCGGCGCACCATTCCCAGACATTGCCCAGCATGTCGTACAGACCGTAGGCGTTCGGCTGCTTCTGGCCCACGGGATGCGTCTTGCCGCCGGAGTTTTTCTTGTGCCACGCCACGGCATCCAGGTCGCCGTGGCGGCCGCCGGCGGCGCCGCCGCGGGCCGCGAATTCCCACTCGGCTTCCGTCGGCAAGCGCTTGCCCACTTTGGCGCAGTAGCTTTGCGCATCGGCCCAACTCACCTGCTCGACCGGACAACCGGGGCCGCCGGACGTATGACTCGGATTGCGGTTCATTACCTTTTGGTACTGCGCCTGGGTGACCGGTTTCGCGTCCATCCAAAACGCGTTCACCGTCACTTGATGCACCGGCGTTTCATTGCCGCCGTGCTCCTTATCGCCGGGCGGGCAGCCCATCATGAACGTCCCGCCGGGAATCCGGACCATGCCCGCGGCGCCGGCGGTCGCCGCCGGCGCGGACCCGGCCAACGCCGGCGCGGACCCGGCCAACGGCGACGCGACCTTTACCGACGCCACGCGTTGGCGGCGAAGGTACAGCAACACGACCAATACGAGCAGTATCACCAAGCCCAAAACGACCGCCCACGTACTCATGTCCGACTCCTTGGCCGACGATTCATCGGCATGTCTCCGCCGCCTTCGCGACGAACACAGCGGTTTTCAGTCGTTCTCGGTTGAGCGTTGCTTACGATGTGCCCCACGTTTACCAAGGCCGGATCGCGGCGTCAAGCAAGCGGCCGGTCGGCGCGCGGGCAGTGACGATGACGACGATAACTCGCCGGCCGACGATGACGACGACGCCCCGCTCCTTCACGCCGTGGGGGGCAGTTCGGCGGCGGACATGCTCGCCCTCGGTTGCCTTGGGGGGAGGCTTTTTGCGATCAGGGCTTGATCTTGCATGTCGGTGGTAGACGCGCGTCGCGATCGGACCCATCGGCTACTGGAAAGACCTCCTAGAATTCGGCTGGTTTTTTCAGCACATAGTGCGGCTGAACACATGTTCTTTTGAGAGCAATGCCCGTATTGGCATTGACCCGCGCCCTCTTTCGCCTATACTTGGCGGACCGTGGCCGGCATCGGCCGTCGGAGATCGGCGTAAGTCAAAGGATGGCAAGTCACATCATCGCCAAACCTTCTCGTCGGGATTTTCTTCGCGGATCATTGGCCTTGGCCGGAGCGGCGCTGCTCGTCAAGCCGCATCCGGCGTGGGCGGCGCCCGACGGGCAGGCGCTCACGGCGGAATTCGCCGGACCGTGGGGCGTCGCGTTCGACGGCCAAGGGCGGCTTTTCGTTTCCGATCCGGGGACTTACCGCATCGTCGCGATTTCGCCCGACGGCGAAGTTCTCGGCGAATTCGGCGCGCCCGGGTCCGCCGCGGGCGGACTCAACTATCCGACCGGGCTCGCGGTTTTCGGCGACGACCTTTACGTTTGCGACACCAACAACGGGCGGATTTCCGTTTGGAGTCTGGCCGGCGAGCCGCGGCAGATCATCGGCAGCCTGGGCATCGCCACCGCCAAGCTGGCCGCGCCGAACGGCGTGTTCGCCGCCGAAAAGTGGCTTTGGGTCGCCAACACGCGCGGGCACGTGCTGCAACGTTACGACCGGCGGACCGGCGTCATGGACCGCGCCTTCGGCCGGCTGGGCGACGACCCGGCGCGGCTGCCGGCGGGGACGATCGACTACCGCCTGCGCCAGCCGACGGCGGTCGCGGCCGACGATGGCGGCCGGATTTACCTGCTCGATTCCAAACACGGCCGGATTCTCGCCGTCGATGAGGATGGCCGCCTCGCGTGGGAAGCGCATCCGAACTTTCTCGGCAAGGGGCTGGTTCGGCCGCAGGGGTTGGCGTGGTTCGAGGGGGCGCTCTACGTGGCGGACGCCGGCAACGACCGCATTCTCAAACTCGACGAAAACGGCTTGACCAGCGACGCGCGCACGGGCCTGGCCGACCCGCGCGGGATCGCCATCGCCGCCGGCCGGATTGCCGTGGCGCAGTTCCAGCCGAAAACCGTGCGTTTGATGGACGTCTTCTGATGGAATCGCTCGTTTTCCGGGCGACGGCCGTGCTGCTCGTCGGCGGTTGGCTGTACGCCGAATTGTTCGTGCGCCGCCGGGCCGCGCGCGGCACGCTCGTCCGCGCGCTCGACGCCGACGGCCCGGGCGCCTGGCTGCAAACCGCGTGGCTCGTGCGCACCGACGCCGGCGCCCTGGTCGAAGCGCGCGCCCAGGGCTGCGTGCAATGCCAGGGCGGCCTGCGGCCCGGGCGGCGGGTCGGCCTGCTGCGCGAACGCGGCGGTTTCGTCGTCGCGCTCTCCGAACGCCCCTGCGACGGGCCGCGTTGCGGCGAAGGGGCATGATGGCGAACCCGATCGGCTATCTCACCCTGGCCATCTTCCTCGCGGCGATGATTCTGACGCTGTTGCGCAAGATCAATCTGCCGGTGCAGACGGTGCTCGTGCTCGTGGCGCTGCTGTGCCTGGGGATCGGCGCCGTCGCGCGCGGCGCCGCCGAGGGCTGGAACGGCGTGCTGGCGCTGCCCAACGAAATGATGGGCGGCATCATCCTGCACCCGGTCACGGCGCTGCTCGCCGGCTTGTTCATGGCCGGCGCG
>CAZHPN010000031.1:0-41673 GCA_964534375.1 uncultured bacterium
TTGGAGCCGTTACGTCGGCGACGAGGGCGAATCGATCGGCCTGGATCGCTTCGGAGCCTCGGCGCCGGGCGGCGAGGCGCTGGAGAAACTGGGCTTTTCGGTCGCGAACGTCGTCGAGCGGGCGCGGGCGTTGTGGCGCGACGCGCGGGGCAAGTGAGGATGCGCGTGGGCGTCGCCGCGGACCACGGCGGTTTCGCGTTGAAGCAGCAGCTTGCCGCGCAATTGGCGCAGGCGGGTCACGACGTGACGGATTTCGGGGCGGCCGCGCTGGCCCCCGACGACGACTATCCGACGCTCGTCGTGCCGTTGGCGCGCGCGGTGGCCGGGGGGCAGATCGAGCGCGGCATCGCCGTGTGCGGCAGCGGCGTCGGCGCCGCGATCGCCGCCAACAAGGTCGCCGGCGTGCGCGCGGCGCTGGCGCACGATGTATTTTCCGCGCACCAGGGCGTCGAGGATGACGACATGAACCTGCTGTGCCTGGGCGGTCGCGTCGTCGGCCCGTCGCTCGCTTGGGATCTCGTGCGAGCGTTCTTGGCGGCGCGATTCATCGGCGGGGTGCGGCATCGCCGCCGGCTGGCGCAGATTGCAGATTTGGAAAAGCGGCCGTGATCTCCAGCCGTCTGCAAGAGCGCCCGCCGCGAAGGCGGGGGGCGCTCTTGCAGACCGAACGCGACGCTCGACGGCGCCGGATCAGTGCTTAAGCTTGGGCCACGTGGAGGCGCAACAATGAAAAGCAATCCACTGTTGGAGTTGGAACGGTTCGGGCAGAGCATTTGGCTGGATTTCATCGGGCGCGGCTTTGTCGCCTCAGGCGCGCTGGCGCGGCTGATCGACAACGACGGCCTGAGCGGCGTGACCTCGAACCCGACCATTTTCGAGAAGGCGATCGACGGCAGCGACGATTACGACGCGGCCATCGCGGCGCTCGCCGCGGCCGGCCGTTCGGCGGGACAAATCTACGAAGCGTTGACGATCGAAGACATTCAGAAAGCGGCCGACCTGTTTCTGCCGACGTACCGGCGGACGGCCGGCGCCGACGGCTTCGTCAGCCTCGAGGTCTCGCCGCGCCTGGCCCGGAACGTGGCCGGCGCCATCGCCGAAGCCCGCGGTTTCTGGGGGCGGGTGAATCGCCCGAATGTCATGATCAAAATTCCCGCGACCGAGGAAGGGCTGCCGGTGATCCGCGAGCTGATCGCCGAAGGCATGAATATCAACGTCACGTTGCTGTTCGGCCTGGCGCGTTATCGCGCCGTGGTCGATGCGTACATCAGCGGGCTGGAGGACCGGGCCGACCGCGGACTGCCGTTGGACCGCATTGCGTCGGTGGCCAGCTTCTTTCTCAGCCGGATCGACGTGCTGCTCGATCCGCAACTCGACGACCGGGTGGCATTGGGCGGAGCTGACGCGGCGATTGCGGCCGAGTTGCGCGGCGAGGCGGCGATCGCCAGCGCGAAAATCGCGCGCCAGATTTGCCTCCGCCTCTTTGACAGTCCGCGTTTCGCGCGGCTCGCCGCGATGGGGGCGCGCCGGCAACGGTTGCTCTGGGCGAGCACGAGCACAAAAAATCCCCATTATGCCGACGTGAAATACGTGGAAGCGTTGATCGGCCCCGAGACGGTGAACACGTTGCCGATTGAAACCATCGACGCCTACCGCGATCACGGCCGGCCCGCGCCGCGGCTGGAGGCGGATGCCGCCGCCGCGTACGCCGTCGTACGCAAGCTGCACGGCCTGGGCGTTCGCCTGGACAAGGTCGCCGGCGAGTTGGTCGAGCAGGGCGTCGAGAAATTCAATCAATCGTTCGACAAACTGTTGACGACGTTGGAACGAAAGCGTCGCGACGCCCTCGCCGTCCCCGACGAACGATGGGAAGACGAGGGCGGCGCAACCGTCGAAAATCACCGCCGCGCCTGAGCGGCCTGCCGGCCGCCGCGCGTTTTTCGAGCATCGGAGGCGTCCAAGCATGAGCGACACCAAAGCAGAATTCGGCATTGTGGGTCTGGGTGTCATGGGCCGCAACCTGGCGGTCAACGTGGCCGAGCATGGTTTTTCCGTCGCCGGTTTCGATCGCAACGCGCACAAGGTGCAGGCGTTGCGCGACGAGGCCGCCGGCCGGACCGCGTTCGGCGCCGAATCCACCGCCGCTTTGGTCGAGTCGCTCGCGCCGCCGCGCAAACTGCTGATGATGGTCGCCGCGGGCGCGCCGGTGGAGGCGCTGATTGCCGATCTCGCGCCGCGCCTGGCGCCGGGCGACCTGCTCATCGACGGCGGCAATTCGTATTTCCGCGACACCGACCGCCGCGCGGCGGAACTGGCAAAACGCGGCATCCACTATATCGGCGTCGGCATTTCGGGCGGCGAAAGCGGCGCGCGCCACGGCCCGAGCATCATGCCCGGCGGGCCGCCGGAGGCGTACGCGGCGGTGCAGCCGATTCTGGAGGCGGTCGCCGCCAAGGTGGACGGCGAGCCGTGCGTCGTGTGGCTGGGGCCCGGCTCGGCCGGCCACTACGTCAAGATGACGCACAACGGCATCGAATACGCGCTGATGCAACTGATCGCGGAAACCTACGACGTGATGAAGCGCGGCTTGGGTCTCGACAACGATCGGCTGGCCGACACGTACGCCGCCTGGAACCGCGGCGAGACGGCCGGCTTCCTGCTCGAAATCACCGCCGAAGTGTTCCGCAAGGCCGACGCGAAAACCGGCGGGCGGCTGATCGACCTGATCCGCGATTACGCCAAGCAAAAGGGCACGGGCATGTGGACCGCGCAGGACGCGATGGAGTTGCGCGCCGCCATCCCCGTGATCGACATGGCCGTCGCCATGCGCGATCTCTCCTCGGCGAAGGAGCAGCGGGTTCGCGCCGAGGCCGCCCTGCCGACGGGCGATCGCGGCATCCCGGCGGGCGAACGCGAGGCGATTGCCGCGGCGCTGCCGCACGCGCTGTTCGGGGCGATGCTCGGCGTCTATGCGCAAGGTCTGGCGCTGCTGGGGCAGGCGTCAACCGCGTACGGTTACGGCTTGCAACTGGCGGAGGTCGCGCGGATCTGGCGCGGCGGCTGCATCATTCGCGCGGCCGTGCTCGAGCGCATTCGCGCCGCGTATCGCCGGGCGCCGGACTTGCCCAATCTGCTGCTCGATCCCGAGTTCGGGGCGGCGGCGCTGGCCGCGCGGCCGGCGCTGTTGCAAGTCGGCTTTGCGGCGGCGCGGGCCGGCCTTCCGACGCCGGCGCTGCTGGCGTCATTATCGTATTTCGACGCCTATCGCAGCGGCTGGCTGCCGGCCAATCTGATTCAGGCGCAGCGCGATTTCTTCGGCGCCCACACGTACGAACGCCTCGACGCCGAAGGAGTCTTTCACACGAATTGGGAAGAAGGGTAGGGGACGCATGGCGAACGACGCGCGGCCCGGCGCGACGGTGCTGGTGATCTTCGGCGCCGGGGGCGATTTGACGTGGCGCAAGCTCGCGCCCGCTTTGTACAACCTCTTTTTGGACAAGGCGCTGCCCGAGAAATTCGCGGTCGTCGGCGTCGACGTCAAGAAGCTGTCGACCGCCAAGTGGCACGATCATCTGCGCACGGGCGTCGATCGCCTCTCGCGCCGCGGCGCGACCGACAAAGCGCGCTGGGACGAATTCTGCTCGCATTTGATTTCGTTCATCTCGGCGCCGTTCGGCGACGCCGCCGTCTTCGAGAAACTGGCGAAGACGATCGCCGGCCTCGAAACGAAATGGGACGAAAAAGCGAACCGCATTTTCTATCTGGCCACGCCGCCGACGCTCGTCGAAACCCTGGTGAAGCAACTGGCGAAAATGGGCATTGCGCGGGACCGCCGGCGCGCGCGGCTCGTCGTCGAGAAGCCGTTCGGCTGGGATTTGCCGTCGGCGTCCGAGTTAAACCGCAAGCTCACCGACGCTTTCAACGAATGTCAGATTTACCGCATCGACCATTACCTCGGCAAAGAGACGGTGCAGAATATTCTGGCGTTCCGTTTCGCCAACGCGCTGTACGAGCCGATGTGGGACCGGCGCTACATCGAGCACGTGCAGATCACGGTGGCGGAAACCGTCGGCGTCGGCCACCGCGGCAACTACTACGAACGCGCGGGGGCGCTGCGCGACATGGTGCAGAACCACATGTTGCAGCTCCTGTGCCTGATCGCGATGGAATCGCCGGTGTCGTTCGACGCCGATGAGATCCGCAACAAAAAGCTCGACGTGCTGCGCGCGATTCACCCGATCGCGGTGGACGACGTGCACCACATCGCCGTGCGCGGCCAATATGGGCACGGCGAAATGCGCTGCGAAGTCGTGAACGGCTACCGCGGCGAAGCCAACGTCGCGCCCGAGTCGAACACCGAGACGTTCGCGGCCTTGCGGCTGTTCATCGACAACTGGCGCTGGCAAGGGGTGCCGTTCTACCTGCGCACGGGCAAACGCATGGCGGCGACGGTCTCGGAGATGTCGATCGCGTTCCGGCCCGTGCCGCACCAATCGTTTCCGGCGTCCGCGGTGGAAAACTGGCAACCCAATCGCCTCGTGCTGCGCATCCAACCGGAGCAGGGCATCATGCAGCGCATTCAGGCCAAGCGCCCCGGCACGCGGATCGCGCTGGGCCCGGTCGATCTCGAATTCCGGTACGCGGATGCGTTCAAGACCGCGGCGCCGGAGGCGTACGAGACGCTGCTGCTCGACGCCATCGGCGGCGACGCCACATTGTTCATGCGCGCCGATCAGGTCGAGTCGGCGTGGTCGGTGATCACGCCGGTGCTGCATGCCTGGGAAGGCGCGCCGGCGACGGATTTCCCCAATTACCCCGCCGGGTCGTGGGGGCCGTCCGCCGCGGACAGCCTGATCGCCCACAGCGGCTTCCGTTGGTATAAGCCGACCCGGCAGTCGGCGGAAGATGGCGAAGAAACCTGACCACGTCGAGATCTTTGCGGATTACGACGCGCTGTCGCGCGCGGCGGCGTCGCTGTTCGCCGAGCGCGCCGCGGCGGCGGTCGCCGCTCACGGCCGGTTCAGCGTCGCACTTTCCGGCGGTCGCGCCCCGCAACGGGCCTACGAATTGCTGGCCGGGCCGCCGTGGCGCGACCGGGTTCCGTGGGCCGCCGTGCACGTCTTTTGGGGCGACGAGCGGTGCGTGCCCGCCGACGACCCGCGCAGCAACGCGGGCGCCGCGCGCCGGGCATTGCTAGACCGCGTTCCGGCGCCGAAGCATCAAATTCACGCGATCGACTGCGCCGGCGACCCGGCCGCCGGGGCCGTGCAATACGAGACCCTGTTGCGCGATTTTTTTGCCGGTGGGCCGCCGCGTTTCGATCTGGTCTTGCTCGGTCTCGGGGAAGACGGTCATACGGCATCGCTGTTTCCCGGGGCCGCGGCGTTGCGCGAGCAGGCGCATTGGACAGCGGCCGTCGCCGCGCCGACGCCGGGCCCCGACCGCGTGACCTTGACGGCGCCGGCGCTCAACGAGGCGGCGGCGATCGTTTTTTTGGTGTCGGGCGAAGCGAAGGCGGAGGTGCTGCGGCGCGTGCTCGCCGACGGCGACGACGTCGCGCAGGCGCCGGCGCTGTTGATTCGGCCGCGCAACGGCGAATTGCGATGGCTGGTCGACCGCGCCGCGGCGAGCGGCGGCGGATGATCGGGGGATCTCACGCGGAGACGCAGAGGGCGCGGAGGATTCGGCGCGGTTATGCCATTCAGGCTCTTCGCGATTTTCCCGCCTCCGCGGGAGAATTATTTCACGACGGGCAGCCGGACAGGCAGCTATCCCAATCGGTGCGGCACGTCGCGGCGCGGGCCGCGTCGCAGGTGGTCAGCGGCTTCAGACACGCGATCGCGGCGCTGTTGCAGGTTTGCCAACATTGCGTGCGGGATAACTCGGTCTGGCAACTGAATTCCTTATCGCAGTCGATGAAGGCGGCATCCCAGGCCACGTCGCAGGTCCAGAGGCAGTCATCCGCCGCGCACGCGGTTCCGGTGCACTTGGCGAGGCACGCGTTGTAGGTGGCGTCCAACGGGGCGATGCACTGCGCGTAACCGGCGGAACTGCAGCCGGTCGAATCGTCATTGTCATCGTTGTCGTCGTCGTCGTCCGTCGCGGAGTCATCGTCATTGTCGTCGTCGGTGGACGAGGAGTCGTCATCGTCGTCGGGCGAGGCGTCGTCATCATCGGCCGGCGAAGCGTCGTCGTCGACGATGTAGTAGTTGTTTGTCGCGCCTTTGCCGCCGCACGCGACCAGCAAGGCGACGCCGAGGCACAACAAGGCGCCCAGCGCCAGGAAGAAATAGCGAGTCATGGTCGTCTCCTTTTTTGTGGCGAACGCGCCTGCGCCGTTGCTCAGTGGGCCACTGCGCCCGCCGCGCGTCAAGAAACTTTACAAGACTTTTACATCCCGGTTGACGCGAAGCCATTCCGTTTTTATGTTAACATAACTGATGAAAAGGCGATCGGCCGTGCGGGTTGGCCGTCGCGGAACAGATTGTCTTTCTCTTGGCGGAAAAACGCTCTAAGGGAGGAATGAATGAAAGCGACGAATTTGATTTTTGTTCTCTTGGTTGCGGTGCTGGTCGCCGCGAGCTTCGCGCTGTGGGGCTGCGCCAGCAAAAGCAGCAGCAGCAGCGGCAGTCCGAGCAAGGCGGATGATGACAACAGCGGCGCGGACGACGATAACGGCGGCTCGGTGACCGCCGCTTGCGAGGCGTTCCTGGCCAAATGCAACCTCTCCTCGATAGCCGGAGAGTCGTGCAACTATTATGAAGGCCTCGATGTCGCCCCTTGCTTCACGACCGCGCTCTCCAATTACTTCAATTGCCTGTCCGCGGCGGGCTGCGTCCCTGACGCGGCATGGGAAACCTGCGCGACGAATCTCGAAACCGCTTCGCTGGCTTGCGAATAGCGAATAGCGCTCGATTCGCGACAAGCGAAAAATTGAACGCCGGCTGCGGACGAATTGTCTGCCGCCGGCGTTGTTGCATCGCTGCGGTACGCCGCTCCGTGGCCCGGAACTTATGTGTTTTGGAGAAGGCGCAAGTGAGGGTGGTGGGGCGATAGTTCGCCACCGTCGTCATCGTTGGTCTTCGCGCCTTTCCGCCGCTTGTCGACGGTTATTCGCGATGGTATTGTCAATTCGTTCCGCGAAACCCCTGTTCCAAGGAGACGCTCATGCTTCCGCTGATGATCGTTGCGGCGCTGGCGGTCGCTCTGTTTCTGGCCCTGCTCGGCATTTACAATCGGCTGGTCGCGGGCCGGAATTTCTTCAAGAACGCCTTCGCCCAGATCGACGTGCAATTGAAGCGGCGAAATGACCTGATCCCCAATCTGGTCGAAACGGCGAAGGGCTACATCAAACATGAACGCGAAACCTTGGAGGCCGTGACGGCCGCGCGCAACCACGCTGTCGACGCGAGCACGTTGGCGTCGGCCAGTCCGGGCGATCCGGCGGCGATGAAGGGCCTGATGCAGGCGGAAGGCGCGTTGACCGGCGCGCTGGGCAAGTTGATGGCGGTGGTCGAGGCGTATCCCGACCTGAAGGCGAATCAGTCGATGAACGAGGTCATGGAAGAACTCACCTCGACCGAAAACCGGATCGCCTTTGCGCGCCAGGCGTTCAACGACGCGGTGACCGCGTACAACATCGATCGCGAACGCTTCCCGAACATCGTCATCGCCAATTCGTTCGGCTTCCAGGCCGCGCAACTGCTGGAGCCGATCGAAGCCGCCGCCGAGCGCCAGGCGCCGAAAGTTTCGTTCTGACCAGCGCTCCAGGCATGGCCGTGCGATGATCAAACCGGCAAAAAATTTTTTCGAACTACAGGAAGAGGCGCGGCGGCGCACGGGCCTGCTCGTGTTCCTGTTCTCGTGCGCCGTCGGCTGCATCGTCGTCGCGCTGTATGTTGTTGCGCGCGTCCTGCTCGCGATCGCGGACGAACACCCCAGGGTTTCGTTTCCCGGCAACCTCGTTTGGTGGGACCCGCCGACTTTCGCGGGCATCCTGCTTGCGGTCAGCCTGCTCATCGCCGTGGCCAGCTTCCATAAAGCGCGGAAACTCAGCGCGGGCGGCAGCGCGGTCGCGGAAATGCTCGGCGCGCGCGCGATTTCGCCCGACACGGCGGACCTCGCCGAACGCCGATTGCGCAACGTGGTCGAGGAAATGGCGATCGCCTCGGGCGTGCCCGTGCCCGCGGTTTACGTGATGGATAAAGAAAACGGCATCAACGCCTTCGCCGCGGGCCACACGCCGAACGACGCCGCGGTCATCGTGACCAAAGGCACGCTGCAGCACCTCGGCCGCGATGAGTTGCAAGGCGTGATCGCCCACGAATTTAGCCACATTTTAAATGGCGATATGCGCCTCAACATCCGCCTGATCGGCGTGTTGTTCGGCATTTTGCTGATTGGCATCACGGGCCGCGGCCTGCTGCGCGGCATGAGCCGGTCGCGAAGCCGCGATTCGGGCTGGGCATTGATCGTCGGCCTGGCGCTGCTGATCATCGGTTACATCGGCACGCTTGCCGGCCGCATCATACAAGCGGCCGTCTCGCGGCAGCGCGAATTTCTCGCCGATTCCTCGGCGGTGCAGTTCACGCGCAACCCGCTCGGCCTCGCCGGGGCGCTGAAGAAGATCGGCGGGCTCGAAGTCGGCGCGACGATTCACGCGCACGAGGCTGAGCAGGCCAGCCACTTGTTTTTCGGTCAGGGCGTAAGGATCAGGCTGTTTTCCGGATGGCTGGCTACGCATCCGCCAATTGCGGAGCGCGTGCGCCGCATCGACCCGAATTTTGACGGCGAATTTCCGCCCGAAAGCGCGAACGCGGCCGCCCCGCTGACCGACGCCGAATTCACCGCGCCGCCGGTGATGGCCGCCGCCGCTGAAACGGCGACGTTTGGCGATCGGACCCTGATTGCCGCGCGGCCGGCGAGCGTGGTCGCGCATGTGGGCAATCCGACCGCCGCGCATCTCGATCACGCCGCGACGCTGCTGGGCCGGATTCCGCCGCCGTTGCGCGAAGCGGCGCAAACGCCGGCCGGCGCGGCGAGCCTGCTTTACGCGTTGCTGTTTGCCGACGACGAAACCGTCCGACAGGGCCAAATCGGGACATTGCGCGGGGCGAAGTTGGAAGACATGGACCTTGCGGCGCAACTATTCCCCGACGTGCAAGCGCTCGACGCTCACCTGAAGCTGCCGCTGCTTGACCTGGCGACGTCGGCGTTGCGGCAGATCGGCGGCGACGGCCGCAGCCGCCTTTTGCGGCAGGTCGAAGCGCTCGTGATCGGCGCCGGCCAGCTCACCTTGTTTGAGTTTTGCGTTCAGCGGACGCTTGCACGCCGCCGCAGTCCGGGGCCGGGCCGGCCCGGCGCGACGGCGTACAAGTCGTTCGACGCCGTGTCGAAAGACCTGGCGGTTTTGCTCGCCGCGCTGGCAAACGCGGGCAACCCGACCGATCCGGATGCCGCGGGCCGGGCGTTTCTCGCCGGCGTAAGCCGTCTGCCGATGGCCGCGAGAAAAGATGTCGACATTGCCCAGCCCGATGCGCCGCCGTCGCTCGCCGCCATCGGCTCGGCGCTCGATCGCCTGGGGTTTGCCGCACCGAACATCAAGCAGGCGACCATCGACGCCTGCGCCCACTGCGCCTTCGACGGTCGCGAAATGACCGTCGAAGACGCCGAATTGCTGCGCGTGATTTCGATCGCGCTAGATTGCCCGCTGCCGCCGTTCCTGCCTGCGGAAATGCGCGATATCTGAACGGTAAATCGCCCCTCCGGAAAATGCGCTCGCCAATCATCCCGTTTCGGCGCTGTCTGTGCTTTTTCTCGTGAGAATCTTGTAAGGTTTTTCCCCGGGCGAACCTGGGAAATCCCCGATAACGGCGAAGACGTGTTGAGCGCAGAATCTCGCGCGGGTGGGGCACTGCGCCGAGTCGGGGAAGGAGTGGATGGAAAAGAGCCTGAGTAATTCCGAGCTGCATCCGGATTTTGTCCTGTCGGCCCAGAAAGCCGGCCGGTTTGTCGTGTGGGACTGGGATTTAGCGTCCGATGCCCTGGTCGTCGATCGCGACGCCGCGGCCGATCTGGGATTCGGACCTGAGGCGCTCCCTCGCACCGGCGGCGAATGGTTTCGGATGGTCGATCCCGAAGACTTGACCACACTGACGGAGCTCATTCGCAAAGCGGTGCAAAACGGCGGCGAGTACCGTGCGGAGGTTCGCCTGCGGCTTCCCAATTCCGGCGAGATTCGCTGGGCCGAGACGCGCGGCCGCGTGGCGCGCGACGCTGCCGGACAGCCGGTTCGCGTCGACGGCGTGCTGATCGACATCGACGAACGCAAGCGCGCCGAGGTTGCGGCGCGGCGACAGGACGGCTATCGCCGCCAGTTGCTGGAGTTGCTGACGCGGACGACGACGCGCAAGGAATACCTCGACGCCGTGGTGGACGTCCTGCGCGAGTGGAGCCAGTGCCGCTGCGTCGGGATTCGCGTGGCCGATGAAGAGGGCCGCGCCCCGTACGTGTCGTTTGTCGGCTACTCCGACAGTTTTTGGGAGCGCGAAAACGGACTGTCGTTGCGCACCGACGAATGCGTGTGCGTGCGCGTCGCGGACGGCAAGCCGACGGCGCGCGAGGCGTCCCAGATGACGCCCGGCGGCGCCTTCTCGTGCGGCGATTCCGGCGGTTTTTTCTACGGGCTCGCGCCGGCCGAACGCGCCCGCTACCGCGGAACCTGCGTCGCGGAAGGCTTCACTTCGATGGCGATCGTGCCGATCCGCCGCGAGGGCGCCACCGTCGGGTTGATTCACATCGCCGACGAACGCCGCGAGGCCGTGCCCCCCGCGAACGTGCTCTTTCTCGAAGAAATGGCGGCGGCGATCGGCGAGGCGATCGTTCGTTTCGCGATCGAAGACCGGCTGCGGGTCGCCAACGCGGCGCTCGAAAGACGCGCGGCGCAGCTCCGGGCGCTGACCTCCGACTCGGCACGGGTCGAAGACCGCGACCGTCGCCGCCTGGCGCAGGCGCTGCACGACGATTTGCAGCAGTTGCTGGCCGCCGCGCGCTACGGCCTGACCTCGTTGCGGCCCCACGTTCTGGCGGACGACCCGTCGGCGGTCTTGCATCAGGTTGACGGTCTGCTGACGCAGTCGATGGATTTGTCGCGTTCGTTGGCCGCCGAACTCAGCCCGCCGATTCTGATCGACCGCGGCCTGGCCGCCGGTTTGGAATGGCTGGGGCGGTGGATGCAGGAAACGTACGGGCTGCGCGTCGAATTGGCGGTCGCCGAGGGGGCGGAACCGCCGGCGGAAGATTTGCGGTTGTTCTTGTTTCAGACCGTTCGCAGCCTGTTGCTGAACGTCGTCGATCATTCGGGGGCGCGCCATGCGGTCGTCGCCGTGCCCGGGGTGGAAGGCGGGCTCGTCCGCGTGACCGTCGCCGACGACGGGGTCGGTTTCGACCCGGCGCTGCTGCTGGGCCTGGCCGAACCCAAGAAAGCCGGTTTGTTTCATCTGCGCGAGCGGGTCGAATTCATGGGCGGGCGCATGGACGTCAACAGCGCCCCGGGCAAAGGCACGAAAATCATGGTGACCGTGCCGGTCATGGCGATGAAAGCCGTGATGGCCGCCGACGAAGGGGACCGCAATCACGCCGACGAGGCGAACGGACGCCGGCGGCTGCGCACGGAAGGGATCCGCGTCCTGGTCGTGGACGACCACGCGGTTTTTCGCCAGGGCCTGATCGAATTGCTGCAGAAAGAGCGAGGGATCACCGTCGTGGGTCAGGCGGCGGACGGCGCGGAGGCGATCGAGGAAACGCGGCGCCTCAAGCCGGAGGTGGTCATCATGGACATCTCGATGCCGCGCATGAACGGCATCGAGGCAACACGGGCGATCGCGGCCGAGATGCCCGAGGTGGTCATCGTCGGCCTCTCGATGCACGACCGCGCCGACATGGCCGAAGCAATGCGGAAAGCGGGCGCGGCGGCCTATCTCGCCAAAGACAGTCCGGCCGAAGAAATCATCGCCGGCATTCGCCGCCATGCGCCGGGCCGGGGCGAGAGCTGACGGTGGCCGGGCGAGGCGCCGCTACGATTCGCTGTCGAAAAAGAAAAACGCCCGAAATACTTGTGATTCGTCGGCATCCCGCGGTTAAATTACACGTGGGGGTGAAACATGATTGGAAGCTCACTGACCGAAAAGCGGGTGGAACGGAAGAAAATCTCCGAACCGAACGAACAGCCGCTGGCGGAACAGTCGGCGCCGCCGCCGGACGAGGCGGAGGAGTCCGAGGAGTGGCGGATTCTTCACGCGAATCGGCTCGGCGGCTCGCGGCGGTTTCGGGTCAACATCCAGTAGGCGCCGGTTTCAGACGCCGATAGCGGACCGGGCAGGCGGCGAGCCGGGTTTCATGGTTCGTCGCCGGCCGGGCGCCGCGCGGCTTTCGTCGACGCGCGCGCCCGTTTATCGGCGAGGCGTCTGGCCTTTTCACCCGCCGGAATTTTCGTCGCTCGCCGTTTTTTCTTCGGACGATTGAGCTTTTCGAGTTTGGCGATCAGGCGGCGAAACGCTTCCTCACGATTCATCGCCTGCGACCGGCGCTCGACCGCGGCGACGGTCACGCCGGACGGACGGTGATGTATGCGCACCGCCGTCTCGCGTTTGTTGCGATGCTGGCCGCCCGGGCCGCTCGCCTTGAAGAACTCGAGGTCGCACTCGGTCTCGAGCGTCGCGCGGTCGGTCGCGTAAGGCGGATGGTCCATAATTTCCCTCGCATAAAATGCTTGCCATTTTTTTGCGGCGAACGCAATCTGTGCGGCCATGATTGCGCATCAGGGCGAATGGGCGGCGTTGACGACCGCCTTGTGTTGGACCGTCACCGGGCTGGCCTTCGAGGCCGCCGCGCGACGGATCGGCTCGCTCTCGGTCAACATCCTGCGGATGTTCGCCGCGTTGATTTTCCTGACGCTTTTCTCCGCGATTTCGCGCGGGCGGTTTTTTCCGTTCGACGCCGACGTGCACACGTGGTTCTGGTTGTCGCTGTCGGGCCTCGTCGGGTTCACGCTCGGCGACCTGGCGCTCTTTCGCGGCTACCTGCTGATCGGCGCGCGACGCACGCTGCTGATCGCGGCGTTCGTGCCGGTCTTCACTGCGCTCGGCGGTTGGCTGCTGCTCGACGAAACGCTGAACGCGCGCGACTGGTGCGGCATGGCGCTGACCATCGCCGGCGTCGCAGTCGTCATCCTCGAACGGCGCGCGGATGCCGCCGCCGTGCCGCGAAAAACCTTATGGCTCGGCGTGCTGTTGGGCCTGTGCGCCGCGCTCGGCCAAGCGGTCGGGCTGGCGTTTTCGAAAAAGGGCATCGGCGATTTCGACCCGTTTGCCGCGACCCAAATCCGCGCCTTCGCCGGCACGATCGGCTTCATGGTGATCTTCACCGCGATCCGTTGGTGGCCCAACGTTTGGCAAGCCGCAAAAGACTACCCGGCAATGCAGCGACTGACCCTCGGCGCGTTTTTCGGCCCGTTTCTCGGCGTCGGTTTTTCGCTGATGGCCGTGCAACACGCGAAGGCCGGCGTTGCGGCGACGATCATGTCGCTGACGCCCGTGTTCATCATCGCGCCCGCGGCGCTGATCTTCAAGGAAAAGTTCACGGCCCGCGCCTTCGCCGGGGCTGCGCTGGCGGTCGGCGGATCGGCGCTGTTGTTTATGTAGGAGGCCGGAGCCAGGAGCCAAGAGCCAGAAGCTAGAAAGCGGATCCCTATTCTTCGTCAATCGACGGGGCGGCCAACTGCCCGCACGCCGCGAGAATGTCGCGGCCGCGCGCTTTGCGCAGCACTGCGGTCACATTGTGGTCGATCAGAATTTTCTGAAACTGGCGGACGCGTTCTTCGGTCGGCGGCTGACATTCCGACCCCGCGAACCAATTGACGGCGAGCAGATTGATTTTCGGCCGCAGGTCCGGCGCCAGGCGCGCGAGGCGGTGGGCATGTTCGTCGGAATCGTTGACGCCGGCGACCAGCGAATATTCGAACGTCACGCGGCGGCGGTGCGGCGTCGGAAAACGACGGCAGGCGTCGAGCAGTTCCTTGAGCGGATATTTGCGATTGGCCGGCACTAGCTTGTTGCGCGTTTCGTCGTCCGGCGCGTGCAGGCTGACGGCGAGGCTTACGTCGAGCCGCCGGCCGAGTTCGTCCAATTGCGGCACGAGCCCGACGGTCGAGAGCGTCACCTTGCGCGAACTCAGATTGCAGCCGTGATCGGCGTAAAAAATGTTGATGGCGTCGATGACGTTTTCCAGGTTGTCGAGCGGCTCGCCCATGCCCATGAACACGACGTTGCTGATGCGACGTTCGCCGGCGACGCGTTGCGCGGCAAGATATTGCTCGACGATTTCGCCGGCCGTGAGGTTGCGCGTGAAAGACATCATGCCCGTGCGGCAGAACGCGCAGCCCCAACGGCAGCCGACCTGCGAACTGACGCACAACGTCAGCCGGCTCAACTCGGGGATCAACACGCTTTCGATGCGTTTGCCGTCGGCCAGGCCGAAGGCCATTTTTTGCGTGCCGTCCTCGCCGGTCAACGTCTCGACGGCGGGCAGGCGAAGAATCTCGAACTTTTCCGACAACCGTTCGCGCAAACCTTTGGCGATGTCGGTCATTTCGTCGAACGTGGCGGCGTCGTTTTTGTAGAGCCAGCGGAAAATCTGCCGCGCGCGGAAGGGTTTTTCGCCCATCGCGGCAAGCTCCGTTTCCAGTTTGGGCATCGTCAGACTTTTGATGCAGATTTTATCCACAGGAAGGACCCGTTTGTAAGGGACGTGTAATGGAATGGATCTTCGTCCGCAGATTTACGAAGATTTTCGCAGATTTCTCGTCTGTAGTCCGGCGATCTTCGGTCAAATGCGTCGTTTCCGTTCGAGAATCTGCGTCGTTCTGCGCTAATCTGTGGACAAAAACACTCACAGTCACCTCAAGCCCTTTCCCGCCGCGTCGCCGGCCACGAAGCCTGTGGAAAACGCCGCCTGCAAATTATATCCGCCGGTCACCCCATCGATATCGAGCAATTCCCCGCAAACGTACAATCCGGGGACCAACCGGCTTTCCATCGTCCGCGGCTCGATCTCGTCGAGCACGACGCCGCCGACGGTGATCAGCGCTTCGTCCCAGCCGTGGACGCCGACGACCTTGAGCGGAAAATCTTTGCACAAATCGCCGAGGGCGCGACGCGTGGATTTGCCCACCTCGGCGCAGCGCTGGTCCAAGTTCAGCCCCAGCCGCTTCACGAACGGCGGAATCACGGCTTGCGGCAGCAGACCGTTCAATACTTGCTGCAGCGGCGCCTTGCCGTTCGCGTCCAGGTCGCGGCGCAACCGGGCGTCGAGTTGCTCGCGGTCGAGCGCCGCTTTGAAATCGAGCGAGATCGCCGGCGCGCTCAGGTCGGCCACGTCGCGCGACAGATCGATCGGCACGGCACCGCCCAGCGCGTTTTCCGAAAACAGCGCCTCGCCGAAGCCGTCGGCCACGGCGCGTTTGCCGTCGCGCAACGTTACGCGCACGTTGTGCAGCAAAATCTCGAAGGGCGCGAAATCGGTCTCGATCGCCAGCGGCGTCAGCGCGGGCCGCGGCGTCGCCAGCGTGTGGCCGAGGCGTTGCGCGAAGCGGTAGCCGTCGCCGGTCGAGCCGGTGCGCGGATAGCTTTTGCCGCCGGTGGCGAGGATCAGGCGGTCCGCGAAAATCTCGCCGCGCGCCAGCCGCAGATGAAAAAGGTCGCCCGTTTTTTCGATATCCTTGACGTCGGCCTCGGTGCGCACCGCGCCGCCGTCGCTGCGCGCCCAGCGGTAGAGCGCCTGCGCCACATCGGTCGCCTTGCCGGATTTCGGGAAATAGCGTCCGCCGCGTTCGACGACACACGGAACCTGCCGCCGTTCGAGAATTTCGAGAAGGTCCGGGGCGAAGAAGCGGGCGAACGCGCCGCGCAGGAAATCGCCGCCGCGGCGGTAGCCTTCGACGAACAACTCGACCGGTTTGTCGTTCGTGACGTTGCCGCGACCCTTGCCGGAAATGCTCACCTTGCGGCCCGTCTGCCGCATTTTTTCGAGCACGAGCGTCTTCGCGCCGGCGCGCGCCGCGGCCCCCGCGGCCACCAGCCCCGCCGCGCCGCCCCCGACAATGACGACTTCCCAGCGTTCCATGGGTGGGGATGCTAGTGGCGGAAGCGCGGGGCGTCAACTTCGCCGCCTGCGAAGCATGGCTTGTCCTGTGATTTGGCATTTCGCTATGCTGAGGCCAAGGAGACCGCCGATGTTGCAAATCGCCGATGCCGGCCGCGCGTTGATCGTCGGATTCGACGGCGCAGGCGTCAACGACCACGTGCGCGAGGCGCTCAAGCTTGGCGTTGCCGGCTTCATCCTGTTCGCACGCAACTGGGAAAGCCCCGAGCAGGTCGCGGAACTGATCGCCGAGATTCGCGGCCTGGCGGGCGGCCGGCGGCTGTTGTTCGCCGTCGATCAGGAGGGCGGCCGCGTGGCGCGGCTTCGCGAGCCGGCGACGATCTGGCCGCCGCTGGGCATGCTCGGCCTGGCGGATGACGCGCGCCTGGCGGAAGAATTCGGCGCCGCGCTCGGACGCGAGGTCGCCGCGCTCGGCTTCGATTGGGATTTCGCGCCGGTGATGGACGTCGATTCCAACTCGGCCAACCCGGTGATCGGCGACCGCAGCTTCGGCGCCGACCCGCAACTCGTCGCGCGACTCGGGGGGGCCGTGATCGCGGGCCTGCAACGCGCCGGCGTGATGGCTTGCGCGAAGCATTTCCCGGGCCACGGCGACACCGAGGCCGACAGCCACCTCGACCTGCCGGTGCTGCCGCACGACCGCCGGCGGCTCGACGCCATCGAGTTGCCGCCGTTTCGCGCGGCGGTCGCGGCGAACGTCGCGGGCGTGATGACTGCGCACATTCTCGTCGAAGGCGTCGATCCGCGCGCGCCGGCGACGATGTCCAAGCCCATCCTCGACATCTTGCGGAACGAGATCAACTTCGCCGGCGCGATCGTCAGCGACGATCTCGAAATGCGCGCCGTCGCCGACCGCCAACCGATCGGCGACGCGGCGGTCGCGGCGGTCCGCGCCGGGTGCGATCTGCTGCTGGTCTGCCATCGGCTGGAACGGCAGGAAGAGGCGGTGCGCGCGCTGTACGACGCGCAGCGCGGCGAACGCCTGGCGCCGCTGCGGCTGCACGAAATCAGCCGCCGCCTCGAACGGCTGCTGGCGCAGTTCCCACCGCGCCGCCCCGGCGACCTGTCGGTTCTCGGCTGCGACGAGCACCGGCGGCTGGCCGAGCGCATCCGCCGCGCCGCCGAGCGCAACGCCTGAGGGCGCGCCGGCCTTGCTTGGCGGGCGCGTTATTTGTTGGTATAAAGAGACGTTCATCGCAACCGAATGAGGAGGAGATCATGAAACGGGCTTTCTGGATCGTGGTGTTGCTGGCGATCGCGTTGCCGTGTGTGGCCTGGGCCGAGGCGTCGGCGGACGATGCCGCGGTCATGAAGGGGGCGGCGCCGGTCGTGGAGAACGTTTACACCGCGCTGAAGGCGCACGATTGGGCGGCGATGCGGAAGGATTTCACGGACCAGATGCTCAAGGCGTTGCCGGTGTCGAAGCTAGCCGACGTTTTCGGCGAGACCGAGACGTTATACGGCGCCTACGTTTCGCACTCGTTCGCCCGGACGGCGAAAAAAGATGAATGGATTATGGCGTTCTACACCACGAAATTCGCCAAGGGCGAAGTCGTGATGCAATTCACCTTCAAACAAGGCGACCCGGCGTGGAAGATTTCGGGCCTGTTCGTTCGCCCTGGCGAAACCGGCCAACGCGCGACCAAAGAAGCGGCCGAAGCGTTGATGAAGACCTATAAGCCGATCATCGACGCCTATTTCGCCGCCTACAAAGCCCGCGATTTCGCCGGCATGGAAAAAGATTTTTCCGCCAAAATGAAAGAGCGCCTGCCGGTCGCCCAGTTCAAGGAAACGACCGAGAAGGAAATCGAAGGCACGTTCGGCGCGCTGACCGCGGCGGATTTCGATCGCATCGAAACCGAGGCTGGATTTGTCCAAGTCTTTTATCTGCTGAAACGCGCCAAGGGCCAGACCACGTTGAAGTTCGTGTTTGAAAAGGACGATCCGGCGCACAAAATTTCGGGGCTGTGGGAGAAACCGCTGTAACGACGGCGCCGGGCCGATCGATTTGCGGAAGGCCGCGAGGGCGAATGGTCGCCAGCTTTTTCGGCCTTGCAGTCTATCCGTCGATCGGCCTCCCAGTCTTCCCGTTCGCCGGCGATTCTGCTAAAACCGGCCCATGTACACAAATCGTCCGACCTTCGCCTGGATCGACCTCGACGCGCTCGAACACAACTACCGCGTGCTGCGCCGGCGCGTCGGGGCCGACACGGGCATCATGGCGGTGGTCAAGGCCGACGCCTATGGGCACGGCGCCGTGCCGGTCGCGGCGACGCTCGAACGCCTCGGCGCCGACGGCTTCGGCGTGGCGTTTGCGGAAGAGGGCATCCGCCTGCGCGAGGGCGGCATCAGCAAGCCGGTGCTGATTCTCGGCGGCATCTACCACGGCGAGGCGCTCAAGGCGCACCAATACAACCTGACGCCCGTGGTCATCAGCCTCGAACGCGGCCTCGACCTGGCGCGGGAGGCGCGCGAGGTCGGCCGGCGGTTCGCGGTCCACGTGAAGGTGGACACGGGCATGACCCGCATCGGCATTCCGGCTGGCGAGGCCAAAGAGGCCATCCTGCAACTCGCGCAGCAAATGGAATTGCGGATCGAGGGCCTCATCAGCCATTTCGCGACGGTCAGCCCCGACCTCGGCCCCGATTATTGGGACCAACTGTCGAAATTCCGCCGGCTCGTGGACGAGCTCAAAGCCGCGGGCGTCGATCCGCCGATCAAGCACATGGCAAACACCGCGGCTGTGCTCGGCGCGCCCAAGCCGCCGTTCAACATGGTGCGGCCGGGGATCATGCTCTATGGCGACTGCCCGGGTCCGGGGTTCGAAAACGTGCTCGACCTGCACCCCGTGTTTCGCTTCGCGACGGAAATCGTCCACCTCAAACGCGTGCCGCCCGGCACGGCGATCAGCTATGGCGGCACGTTCGTCACCCAGCGCGAGAGCGTCGTCGCGACGCTGCCGGTCGGCTACGCCGACGGCCTGAACCGGCGGCTCTCGAACCGCGGCTTCGCGCTCGTCCATGGCCGCCGGGCGCCGATCGTGGGCGCGGTGTGCATGGACATGTGCATGATCGACGTGACCGACACGCCGGATGCGCAGGTCGGCGACGAGGCGGTGTTTATCGGCGAGCAACAGGGCGCGCGCATCACCGCCGAGGAAGTCGCCGAAACCTGCGGCACGATCGCCTACGAGATTTTCTGCAATATCAATTACCGGGTCGGTCGAATTTATGTCAAACGGACAACCAGTCGTCCTGAAACCGTTTGAACGTCTCGGCGGCGCGCTGCTGGCGTTCGTCGAGGAAACGGGCCGCGTGCTGACCACGCTCGGCGGGACGTTGCGCTGGCTGCCGCGCGCGCCGCATCGCTGGCGGCTGCTGCTCAAGCAGCTCGATTTCATCGGCGTCGAGTCGACCTTCATCATCCTGCTGACGAGCCTGTTCACCGGCGGCGTGTTTTCGCTGCAAAGCTCGAAAGCCTTTGCGATGTTCGACGCCGATATCCTGGTCGGCCCGACGGTCGTGCTCGCCCTGACGCGCGAACTCGGGCCCGTGCTGACGGCGCTGATGGTCATCGGCCGCGTCGGGTCGAGCATGGCCGCCGAGATCGGCACGATGCGCGTCACGGAGCAGATCGACGCGCTGGAGACGATGGCCGTCAACCCGTTTCACTATCTGTTCGTGCCGCGCCTCGTCGCCTCGGTGATCATGATGCCGCTGCTGACCACGCTCTTCGACTTCATCGGCACGGTCGGCAGTTACGTCGTCTGCACTCGGCTGCTGAACGTGCCGGGCACGGAATTCATCGAACAGGTCGTGTACTACGTCGATTTCAAAGACTACGGCACGGGCTTGGAAAAGGCGGCGGTCTTCGGCCTGATCATGGCGACGATCGGCTGCTACAAAGGCTTCAACGCGACGCGCGGGGCCGAAGGCGTGGGCCGGGCGACGACCGAGAGCGTCGTGCTGGGCTCGGTGACCGTGATGATCGCCAATTATTTTCTGACGGCGTTGCTGTTCTAACCGGGGAGGGCGCATGGAAAAAATCACCTTTGTCGTCAATCCGCATGCCGCGAACGGCGCGGCGGAGAAACTCTGGCCGGGCATCGCGACGCAGGCGCGGGCGCGGCTCGGCGAATTCGCCGCCGTCTTCACGGCGCGGATGGGCCACGCGACCGAATTGGCGCGGGAGGCGGCGGCCGACGGCGCGGAGTTGGTCGTGGCCGTGGGCGGCGACGGCACGCTCAACGAAGTGGTCAACGGCCTCGTGCAGGCGGACGGCGCGCCGGTCAACCCGCGAACGGCGTTGGGGCAAATCTGCATCGGCACCGGCGGCGATTTCCGCAAGACGACGGGCCTGCCGAAAGCGCCGGCCGCGGCGCTCGAATGGCTGACCGGCGTCAAGACGAAGCCGCTCGACGTCGGGCGCCTGGAAATGACCGACCACGACGGCCGCCCGGTCCTGCGCCATTTCGTCAACATCGCCTCGTTCGGCATCGGCGGCGACGTCGACGCGCGCGTCAATCGCACGACCAAAGCCTTCGGCGGCTTCGCCTCGTTCGCCTGGGGCGCGCTCACGGCGATGTTCGCCTACCGGAACAAACGCGTGCATCTGACGCTCGACGGCGTGGACCTCGGCGAACGCGTGATCTTCAGCGTCGCCGTCGCCAACGGCCAATATTTCGGCGGCGGGATGCACATGGCGCCGGCCGCCGATCCGCACGACGGCATGTTCGACGTGGTGATCATCGGCGACATCGGCCTCGGCGAACGGCTGGCGCAGATGCCGAAAATCTACAAGGCCGCGCATCTCGACAACCCGAAAGTCGAGGTCTGCCGGGCAAAGAAAATCGTCGCAACGTCCGACGAGGGCGTGTATTTCGACGTGGACGGCGAGGCCCCGGGCAAGCTGCCGGCGACGTTTACGATGCTGCCGGGCATGTTGAAATTGAAGGTCAAAGATTGAACGAGGAGCCGCGATCGTGGCGGAAAAACTGAACGTGACGCGCAGCGAAGCGCTCTTCGCCGAGGCGCAGACGTTGATTCCGGGCGGCTGCCTGGGCATTCGGCGGCCGTACAACTTTGTGCCGGGCGAATATCCCATTTTTCTCGACCGCGCGCAGGGCGGGCGGATTTGGGATGTCGACGGCAACGTTTATGTGGATATGCTTGCGGCCTACGGCCCGATCATCCTTGGCCACCGCGAAAAGGAGATCGACGACGCGGTGATCGCGCAGATGGAAAAAGGCTTTTGCATGAGCCTCGTGCAACCGCAGCAAAACGAGTTGGCGAAAAAGTTGCGCGAGCTGATTCCGTGCGCCGAGAAGTCGATTTTCGTCAAAACGGGCAGCGACGCGACCACGACCGCCGTCCGCATCGCGCGCGGTTATACCGATCGGTTGAAGATTCTGCGGTGCGGCTATCACGGCTGGCACGATTGGTGCGTCGAACAGCGCGGCGGCGTGCCTGCGAAGCTTTACGAAGACACGCACGAATTCGAGTACAACGATCTGGCCGGCCTCGACCGCCTGCTCGAAGCGCACAAGGGCAACATTGCGGCGATCATCGTGACGCCGGTGGGGCATCCGCTGGGGCATCCGGTGCAGGCCCCCGCGCCGGGATTTTTGGAAGGCGTGCGCGAGCGGGCAACTGCCAGCGGCGCGGTGCTGATTTTCGACGAAATCCGCTCGGGTTTTCGCGTGTCGCTCGGCGGCGCACAAAAACGTTACGGCGTCACGCCCGACGTGGCGTGCTTCGGCAAGGCGATGGCGAACGGCTACCCGCTTGCCGCGGTGGTCGGCAAGGCGCGGTTCATGGACGTCGCGGTAAGCAAGGTTTTCATTTCCAGCACGTTTTTCCCGAATTCGCTGGAGCTGGTCGCGGCGCTCAAAACGATCGAAATTCTCGAACGCGAAAAAGCGCTCGAAGCACTCTGGGCCCGCGGCGAAAAATGGTTGGCCGAGGTGCGCGCGATCGTCGCAGCGAGCGGAGCGCCGGCGGAATTGTCGGGCATCCCGCCGATGCCGTTCATCACTTTTCCGGCCGACGCCGCGAAAAAATACAAGGAACGCCGCACACGCTTTTACACCGAACTGATCCGCCGCGGCGTGTTCCTACAGCCGTTTCATCACGGTTACATCATGGTTCGCCACACCGACAAAGACCTAGCGCAAGCGGCGAGGGCGATCGAGGAGGCGCTGGCGGTGGTGAAGAAGACTATGTAGTCGCGGCCAACCGCCGCCGTTCGATCAATTTTTCGATGATGAATCCCGCGACGTGTTCGGCGTACGAGCCGGGGCCGAACCCGGCGTCGTAGCCGAGTTCGCGGGCCAGTTTGTGGTCGATGCGCGGGCCGCCGCAGATGAGAATGACCCGCTCGCGCACGCCGGCCGCTTCGAGCAGTTCGACCAGGCGCGTCAGGTTCTGCTTGTGGAAGCCGCGCTGCGTGACCACCTGGCTGACCAGCGCCGCGTCGGCTTTTTTCTCGACGATGACGTCGAGCAGCCGCTCCGGCGGCACCTGCGCGCCGAGGTTCCAGGCGTCGATCATCGCATAGCGTTCGAGGCCGTAATGGCCGTGGTAGCCCTTCATGTTCATGATCGCGTCGATGCCGACGGTGTGCGCGTCGGCGCCGATGCAGGCCCCGACGACGACGAGTTTGCGGCCGAACACGCGGCGGATTTTTTCGTCCGCCGCCTCGCGGGTGATGGCGTTGGTCTCGATCTTTTCGACGCGAATTTGCGTCACGTCGACGGATTCGCGGGTGTGGCCGTAGACGATGAAAAACGAATAGCCGCCCAGATCCTCGCCGTGGACGACCGCCGGGTCGCGCAGGCCCAGCTTGCGCGCGAGCTGCCGCGCGGCCTCGGCCGACTCCGGCGAATACGGCACGGGCAGAGTGAAACTCATCTGCACGGCGCCGTCGCCGAGGTCGTCGCCGTAGGGGCGGACCTTCGTCGGGTCAAGCAGTTTCGGGCCGTCGGGCATCGATCTTCTCCGCGAGGAGGTCGTACAGCGGGTTGACGTAATCCGGGCTCTTGGGCACGACGCCGTCCTTGCCCTTGCCGCCTTCGGGCGGGCGCTGGATGTCGGCGAAACGGCCGGCGGCGATGGCCGCAAACAGGCCCTCGCGCGCGACGCCTTCGAGCATGGCGATCGCCTGGTCGAGCACCTCGGCGCCGCGCCGGACGATCCACGAATCGCGGCCGAGTTCGAGGTTCTCGCCCAGGTGCCGCGCCGCGTGAAAGGTCAGCCGCGCGTTCTTGATCGCCAACGCGCGATCCATCAGGTACGGCGTGTGCATCGCCTCGGTCAGCATGCCGAGCAACTGGATGCTCTGCCCGGTCGCGACGCCGATCAGGTTGAACAGCGTGTGCAGCGCGTAGCCGCGGAAGATGTCGCCGGTCATGTGCTTGGTCGGCGGCATGTACTTGATCGGATGGTCAGGGAACACCTCGCGAATGAGCAGCGCCTGCGCCAGATCGTACAAGAAGGCGTCGGGCACGGCCGGGTTGACCTCAAACGCGTGGCCGAGGCCGATTTGCGCGGGCGGCAGCCCGGCGGCGAGCGCGAACCGTTCGTTGATCAGGTCGCTGGCGAGCACGGTGTGCCCGGCTTCGATCGCGTCGGCGGTGGTCAGATAGTTGTCTTCGCCGGTGTTGATTACGATGTGGGCGTACGCGCTGATCATCCGCGAAAAATGCTGGTCGACGAACGTGCGCGCCGGGTTGATGTCGCGAAAGAGCACACCGTACATCGAATCGTTGAGCATCATGTCCAGGCGTTCGAGCGCGCCCATCGCCGCGATTTCCGGCATGCACAAGCCCGAAGCGTAGTTCACCAGTTGGACATAGCGGCCGACCTCGCGGCTGACCGCGTCCAGCGCCTCGCGCATGATGCGGAAATTGGCCTGCGTGGCGTAGGTGCCGCCGAAGCCCTCGACCGTCACGCCCTCGGGCACGTAATCGAGCAGGCTCTGCGCGGTGCTGCGGATCACCGCAATGATGTCCGCGCCTTGCCGCGCCGCCATCTGCGCCTGCACGACGTCCTCGTGAATATTGCCGGTGGCGACAATGACATAGAGCCACGGCTGCGGACCCTGGCCGAGCGTCGCGACGAAATCTTCGCGGGCCTTGATCTGCTCGTCGATGCGGCGCAGACCCGCGCGCAGCAGGCGCTCGGCGTGGGTCCGCGCGGCCTGCGGGTCGGCCGGGCGATACTTGCGCAGGTCGATCACCTTGAGCGACACGCGGCGCGCCAGTTCGGCCAGGCTCATCTGGCAATCGCGGGCCGCCGCGGCGACCAGCGGCGCTAGGCCCTCGCCAAGCCGCGCCTTCAGGTGCGTGACCAGGACATTGGGGTAGGGCACGCCCTCGTCGGTGGCGCCTTCGAGGCCCATCAGGCGCAACGTGGCGCGTTCGACGCTGTCGGTGGTGTGCCGCTGGATTTGCGCGAGCACGGGCTCGACGATGGCCACGGCCAAGTCGCGGGCGCGGGCGATCTTCGTCGGCGGCAAATCCAGGTGCATAAAATAACCTCAATAACGCACACATGCCATAATAATCAATGTACGGGCCGCGACGGGCTGGGTCAACTGTCGCCGGCGGCGACCGCGCCGCACGATTATTTGCCATCGTGCTTCTGCGGCTTGACGGTCGCGCCGCAAACGTTTATTCAAAGAGCAAGTTTCGCGCACACGGTCAAAATTTTTCGTCCGAAGAAGGGTGACAGATGCCTTGTCCAACAAGCCGGGCGGTCGCCTTGCGGGAACGGCCGGGGCCGCGGGCGCCGGGGCGCCGCGCGTTTTGGCTGGTGTGGCTGCTGGCGGCGGCGCTGCTGCTCGACGGCGCGGCCGCGTTGGCGGCCGACGTCGCGGGCACGACGATGACGATTCCGTATTACTATACGGAAACCTTGCAGAACAAGGAGAAGAGCTATCTGTCGCTCTACGAGTTCGTGGACGTCAGCGCGGCCAACCTGGGCGCCGACCACCTCGACATCTATTTCTCCGGGTGGGGCCGCGGCGACGTGCTGAGCAAAATGGACACGACGTACCATTCGCTCGGCGATGCGCAACTCGATTCGCTGTATGTGCGGTGGCACGACGACCGCAACATCATCGACGTGTCTGCGGGCCGGCGGCTGACGACGATCGGCGACGTCAACGAGCAGATTGACGGCGCGCAGTTCCAGTTTCAGCCGATCGAGCAATTCGGCATTCAAGGCTTCGGCGGCGTCCCGGTGTTCTCGAAGACCGGCGATTACGCGGGCAACTACTGCTACGGCGGCCGGATTTACGGCGCGTATCGGCCGTATTTCGAAATCGGCGTTTCGGGCGCGAGCTTCATCGAGAATCACGCGCCGGACCGGCTGTTCATCGGGCCGGACCTGATCATCACGCCGGCGAGCCGTGTCGATATTCTCGGCCACCTCTACTACGATTTCCTCTACTCCTCGATCTTCGACGCCGCCGGGTCGGTTGTCGTGCGGCCGATGACGGACATGAAGGTGCTCGCGCGCTGGGAGCGGGTGATGCCCTCGGCGTACCTCGGCATGAGTTCGTTTTTCTCGGTCTTTACCTTCGAGACGATCGACAAGATCGAAGGCGAGTGGAAATACATTGCGGCCAATCGCGTGGCCCTCGGGGCCGAGTACGACAACTACCAATACGACAACGCGCGGTCGGGCAACCGCTTCGGCGGCTCGGTCGGCCCGCTCTGGGGCGAAAAGCGCGAAAACTCGTTCAACGTGGGGCTCTACAAGCTGGACCGCTCCGACAACGGTTATCTCGAAGGCCGCGCGTATCTCTATCAGGACATCGTGAAAAAGGCGTACATCGCGCTCGACGGCATCTACTACAAGCTCGATCGCTCGATCGACAAAGTCAGCGAGGGCTTCGAAGGCGACGGCACGATCGGCTATCATATCATCAAGGATCTGGATCTGCAGGCCTCGGGCATTTATCTCTCGAGCCCTTACTACCGATCCGATGTGCGCGGCCTGATGAAGCTTTCGTACAATTTCGGCACGCCGCCGCAACTGAATCCGGGTGAAATTTATGCGAAACGATAGCCGATTATTGGTGCTCGCCGCGGCGCTGACGGCCCTCCTCATCGGGCGCGCGGCGTGGGTCTACGGCGGTGCGGCGGGGCCCGCGTTTTCGCACAAAATGCACCTCGACCGCGGCACGGCCTGCCTCGATTGCCACCAGGACACGCTGACCGACCACGGCCGGGCGCGCGTTCTGCCGCAGATGGCGTCGTGCGGCAAATGCCACGACATCAAAGACCACTGCGAGAAATGCCACGTCGATCCGAAGACCAAACGCCCCTGGACGCCGGTCAATCGGCGCGACATTTTCCTGCATTCGGAACACCAGCCTTCGCTGGCGAACTGCCAGACCTGCCACGTCGCCGATCTCGACAAAAAGCCGTACGTCGCCGGCGGCCACAGGGCCTGCGGCGCATGCCACGAGGAAAACATCAAGGGCCTGCAATGCGCCAAGTGCCATTACAGCATGGCGGACGCCGGGCTCAGCGTCTGGAACCAATTCCGCCACACGGACAACTTCCTGCGCGAGCACCCCGACTACGCCCGGCGCGGCGCGCGGACCTGCGCGCAATGCCATCGCGAGGCCTACTGCCTCGATTGTCACAGCAAGAAGGCGGGGTTGAAGGTCGAACTGAAATTCCCGGAAGCCGTGACCCGCAACTTCATTCACCGCGGCGATTATCTGACCTTGCACGCCCTCGAAGCGAAGACCGACAGCGCCGGCTGCGTGCAATGCCACTCGCTGAAGGAGTGCGCGGCCTGCCACCGCAAAGACGGCGTCATCTCGTCGAATTCGAAATATTTCTTCGGCCATCCGGCCGGCTTCATGACCAAGGGCAGCGCCAATTTCCACGGCGACGCGGCGCGCCGCGACATCGTCGGCTGCGCGACCTGCCATCACGGCCGCGGGCCGGGCTACTGCGTCGATTGCCATAACCCATCGACGGGCGTGCAGACGCATCCGAACGGCTGGCAATCGCGCGTGCGCGGGATGAATATCCACGACAAGATGTGCTGGACCTGCCACCAGCACAGCACGGGAGGCGGCCAATGACCCGGCTGCAATCGGGCGCGCGCTTTCTGCCGTCGGTCGCGCTGGCGCTGTTCGTCGCCGGCGCCGTTTTGGGCTCGGTGATTTTGCCGTCCTGTTCCAAGCCGAATTCCAACGCCTTCACGGGCGCCACGACGCCGGTCGGCGCGGGGTCGATTTTCCCGCACCCGGCGAATTTTCAGGACCCCAAACTTCACGGTATCTACGCGATCGCCAACGGCACGGCGGGCTGCGCCGTCTGTCACGGCGCCAATTACCAGGGCAGTTGGACGAAGGTGTCGTGTTACAGTTGCCACCGCCTGTATCCGCATCCGGCCGGCTACCAGAACCCGTTGATACACGGCGCCGACTACCTCGCGAACAACGCCTCATGTGCGACGCTCTGCCACGGGTCGGACCTCGAAGGCGGCGACTCCGGCGTCGCGTGCGCAAGTTGCCACCCGTTGTATCCGCACCGCAACGGCTGGTCCAACGTTTATTCGCACGGCATCACTACGGTCGAGCTCGGCGGACCGCAAAACTGCGCCACCACCTGCCACGGCACGAATTTCAAGGGTGGCAATTCGATGGTTTCCTGTTTCGAATGCCACGCGATCTATCCGCATGCCGAGGGGTGGGTCTCCGGCGCCCAGCACGGCGCCTACGTGCAGGCCAACGGCTTCGGCCCGTGCTCGACCACCTGCCACGGCAGCTTCCTCGAAGGCGGCCTGAGCGGCGTCTCGTGTTACGCGTGCCACCCGAACGGCTTCGGCAACTTGAAGAAACGATGACCGAACCGCGAACGGATGGGATGGAACCGCGGATGAGTGGACGGGGTTTAACCGCGAATGCCCGCGAATGCCCGCGAATAATAACTGATTAAGAGCGATTCGTTTGGATTTGCATTTGTTCGCGGCCCACTATTTCCGATTGTTTCGTGCTTATGCGCGCGCATTCGTGTGCATTCGCGGTTGATGCCCAAATCCTGCCCAACCATATTCGCGTGCATTCGCGTGTGTTCGCGGTCAAAAAAACAAAACCTGCCGAACCCCCGGGCGCCTTCGCGGTTGATTCATTTCGCGGTCTCCCTATGATAGGCGGCGTCGTCCAACGGAACGGAGAACCCGTGTCGCCTCACGAGCCGCCGCGGCTGATCGCGCGTTGCGCCTGGCTGGCCAGCCAGGGCGAAGACCAGCGTTACGGCGAAGCCTTTGTGCGCAACGCGTTGCTGCACGTGGTGCTGCGCGGGCAGGATGTCCGCCCGCTGGCGCACGATTCCCTAGAGGCGCTGCGGGCCGAAGGCCGCGTTCGCGTCCAGGGCGGCCGGCTGGCGCCCGGCGTGCGCGGCGACGATTTTGCGCGCCTCGAGGAGTTGACGGACCGGTTGCGCGAGCGCCTGCGGATCGAATTTTACGCCTCGCTGATCGGCCAGACGTCCGAGGCGACTGCGGCCCGCTGCGAACGGCGCGCGTTGGGCCTCCTGGCGCTCGCGGAACGGCTCGGCCGCGAAAGCACGAAGCGCGAGGCGATGCTGGTGATGCAAGCCGCGTTTCTCTACGAAATCGATCAGCTTATCGCGCTGCCCGGGGCCGCGCCGGCGCGAGACGCGGCCAATTGCATCGACCATTTTTACTCGCAATTCGTGCGCCTGCGCGCGCGCGCCGCGTCGCCGTACGCCTCGCCGCGGCCGACCGGCGCCGAGGTAAAGTGGGAAAAGCTCGCGCCGGGCCTGCGCCACGGCGAACTCAGCGGCGTCTATCGCTTCGGGCCGTTGCGCGCCGACATTCTCGAAATTTCGCCGAAAAAATGGCGGCTGCGCGCCGTGGCCGCGCCGGACGAGCCCGTGCTGGCGAACGTCGCCGCGGCCGGCGGCGCGCGTTTCGCCGTCAGCGGCGGTTTCGCCCTGGCGGCGGACGACGACCCCGGGCCCGGCCGGCGCGTCGGCGAACCGGTGGGCCTGCTGGTCTGCGACGGCGAAGTGGTCGGCGCGCCGGCGTACAACCGCACGGCGCTGCTGATGGACGTCGAGGGCCTGGTCGACATCTGGCGCGTCGGGCCGATCGGGTTGCGCCTGCACATTCGCCGCGCGACCGCAGTGGCGCGAAAAGTCGACAGCGAGCGGCTGCAGCCGGGCGAGATCGCGCTGTATACGAACGCCTTCAAAAAGAAGGTCCCGCCGGCAGCGTTGTATCTCAGCGTGCAGGGCCGGCGCGTAGTCGACGTGCTGCACGAGGCCGGCGCCGCGCCGCCGCCTGGCGGTTTTTTGCTGGCGATCGCGCCCGGTCCGGCGGGGCTGGGGCCGTTCGCCGAAATCGAACCGCAGGACCCGGTGCGCTACGAGTTGCCGGCGATGCGCGGCCTGGGGTCGATCGACGCCGCCGTCGCGGGCGGCCCGGCGCTGCTCGCCGACGGCCTCTACGACGGCGACCTGGCGGCCGATGGTTTCGACGGCGAGGCGCCGCCGCAGGCGTTCGGGCCGCGCACCCGCGCCGCGCAGAACCTGCTGCCGCGCGTCGCCTGGGGCATCACCGCCGACCATCGGTTGTTCGCGGTTGCGGTGGGCGGTCGACGGCCGCAGGAGAGCGTCGGCATCGACCTGACGGAACTGGCGAAGCTGCTGCGCGAACTGGGTTGCGTCCGTGCCGTGAACATGGATGGCGGGGCCGCGAGCATGCTGATCGACGGCCGGCCGATCGAGGCGGCGCCGCTCGACGACGTGCTCGCCGACGGCGAACCCGCCGAGCCGCGGCCGCTGGGCAGCGCGATCCTCATCGTCGAACGGACATAAACCGCAAGCATCCGCCGGTCGCGGCCGGCCGGACGGGCGTGGAAACGATCCTGTCCGAGCAGTGGTCAGCCGTCATTGGTCAGTGGCCAGTGGTCGCTCGTCCGCGGGCAGCGACCGGTTGCGCGCGAGCGCAAAAGGGGTCGCGCTCCTTTTTTTCCTTTTCCCTTGTTACTGCTTACTCGCCTTTGCCAGCGCGTCTTTCCATTCGCCGATCGCCGCCTCGACCAACGCCCGCGCGGCGGCGGGGCTGTCGGCGTTGGCGCTGAAGGTTACGCGCAGACCCTCGGCGTCGCCGAAATACGTCGGGTTGGTTTTCACGTGCAGACCGGGGTGCTTTTCGGTCAGCCGCTGGGCGACGGCGGTCAGCGTCGATTCGTCGAGCGCGTCGGTGGGCAGGGTCGCCTCCGCGAAGCCGGCGCCGGTCAGGCGGGCCGCGAGAGGCGCGGCGAGGGCGGCGTCGAAGATCGCGCGCAGTTCGCGCGGCACGCCGGGCAGGCACCAGATTTCCAGGCCGTCCCAGGCGAGCGCCGCCGCCGGGGCCGTGCCGACCGGATTCTCGAACCAGCGGGCGCCGGCCGGCAGCCGCGCCATCTTCTCGCGTTCGGGCGTCAGGCCGTCGATTTCGATCAGTCCTTGCCGGAACAGATCGTGATATTTTTCTTCGATCCAGCGCCGCGCCGCCGCGTCGATCGCCAACGGTGCGCCGGCGGCCAGGGCGACGCCGGCGAGCGTCACATCGTCGAAGGTCGGGCCGAGCCCGCCGGTGACGACGAGGACGTCGGCGCCCCGGGCTTTGGCCTCGCGCACGGCAGCAGCGATCTCCGCCGCGTCGTCGTCGACGACCGCAATGCGCGCGAGCCGTCCGCCGAGCGAGGCGACGTGTTTGGCGAGCCAGTTGGCGTTGGCTTCGAGCGTGCGGCCGGTGAGCAGTTCGCGGCCGATCGCCAGGGCTTCGATGCGCATCGTAATCGCTCCTTTCCCGAATTCACGAATCTCCATCGGTCTGCTATGCTTCGTCGCATGAAAGAACTGGAACGGCGACTCAACGAAATCATAACCGATGGCGTCAGCGGCGCAAGCGAACTGACCGCTCGGGCCGGTCTGCTCCTGCTCGAACTCGCAACGCACGGCGGCGAGCCGGCCGCGGCGGCGGCGGCGCGCATCCGCCGTGCACACCCGAGCCTTGCGCAACTGATCAACCTGACCTGCGACGTCGAGGCGCTCGCCCGCGGCGGCGACCCGGCGCGCCTGCGCGACTTTCTCACGGACGCCGCCGACGAACGCAAGATGCGGGAGGCGCGCACCGTGCGGCACGCGGCGGCGGCGCTGGCGGACTGCGCGCGCGTCGTCACGCTCTCACGCAGCCGGCTGGTGGAGTTGACGCTGCTCGCGCTGAAGGGCAAACCGGACGTTGTCGTCGGCGAGTCGCGGCCCCGGCGCGAGGGCGTGACCCAGGCGCGGCGGCTGGCCGCGGCGGGATTCCCGACGACGCTCGTCGTCGACGCGGCGTTGCCGGCGCTGGTCGCCCCGGGCGATGTGGCGCTGTTGGGCTGCGACGCGCTGACCCCGGACGGGTTGGTGAACAAGATCGGCTCCTACCCGCTGGCGCTGGCGTGCCGCGAGCGCGGCGTGCCGGTGATCGGCTTGTGCCCGAGCGACAAATTTCTCGCGGCGGAACGGGCCGGGCTGTTCGCCGTCGCCGAGCGACCGGCGACCGAACTCGGTCACGATCTCGACCCGCGGATCCGTGTGGTCAACCTCTATTTCGAAACCGTGCCGCTGAACCTCGTGTCGCTCGTCGTCGGTGAAGACGGCCCGTACGACCCACGCGGCGCCGCGGGCGGCCAATGATCGACCTGCACGTCCACACGGACGCCAGCGCCGACGCCCAGCATTCGCCGGCCGAGCTGTTCGCCATGGCGCAGGCGCTCGGCCTGCGCTGCCTGGCCTTCGCCGATCACAACACGATCGCCGCGTTGCCCGCGGGGCTGCGGCTGGCGCGCGCGACCGGGGTCGAGTTCATCGGCGCGGTCGAACTCAACACACACTTGGACGGCCGCGAGTTGCACCTGCTCGGCTACGGCGTCGACCCGGCGGCGCCGGCCGTGCGCGCGTGGTTCGACGAAATCGACGCCATGTTCCGGCGGCAGACCGAGCGGCGCGTGGCGCGGTTCGTCGAGTTGGGTTTCGCGCTGACGGTCGACGACGTGCGGCGCGTCGCGGGCTCGCGGCTGCCGACCGGCTCCAGCTTTCTCGACGCGCTCGCCGCGACGCCGGCCAACCGCGAGCATCCGCTGCTGCGGCCGTATCTGGTCGGGCCGAAGGCGGCCAATCGCTACGTCAACTTTTATTTCGAGGTGATGGCCGGCGACGGACCGGCGAACGTCGGCGACGAGTCGCTGCCGGTCCGCGACGCCATCGCCCGGTTGCGGGCCGTCGGCGCGGCCCCGGTCGCGGCGCACCCGCGCGATTTGCCGGAGGCGGAATTCCGCAAGCTGATTGATGCGGGCCTGCTCGGCGTCGAGGCGATTTGTTCGTATCACGACGCGGCGACCGCCCAGCGTTGGCGCGGCCTCGCGGCGCGCTACGGCGTGCTCCACACGGCCGGCAGCGATTTCCACGGCGTGCGGACCAAGGCCGGCGTCAAGCTGGGCGATCTGCCGGGCGCGGGCTATGACCTCGTCGAGCGGCTGCGCGAAGCGCTCGACGACCTGTCGACCGGCAACAACCCGTAGGCGCGTCGGACCGCGAGCACGGGCGCCGGCTGGAATGGCGGCCGCCCTTCAAACTGCGGCGGGACCGCCGCCGGCGCGACGGCCGCGGCCGGCCGGACGGCGCGGCGGCGTTCATACGGATACGCTCCCGCTTTCGCCGCCGTTTCGCCGGGCGCATGGTCCACGGCGTTGCCTGTCGACGCCGGCGCACGGCCCCGGTCGAGTCGGCGAGGATCGGCTTGCCCCGCTTCGTGGAGCCGCCGGACCGCCGCCAGCGCGACGCACAAGACGACGGCAATCCCTGCGTTCACTACTACTTCCATCATCGTCGGATCTCCTTTTTGGACCCCGCTCGAACCCGCAACATCGCAAAACCCGGGACGAACGGGATTTTGGTTTTCATGAGCAAACAAATTCACATAGGTCCGCTGAAACGTTTTCTCTTGCGGCGCCGCGAATGGCGGACGCGAATTGTCATATTTCTTTTCACAAACGTTCGTTCTTGCCGTTCCGCGGTTTCTCCTCCTTTGCGGCGCGAGGACGCGTGCTGCGTTTCCTCCGCCTGCCGGCGCTCGCGCCGACTCCGGCTGCTTCCGGCTCGCCGTCCGGTCGCCCGCCGGCGCCGCGCGAGCGATCTCACGCCTGGCCGACGGACAGGTGCGCCAAACCCCTCAAGAGGGGTCGGTTAACTCCGGTTCGGGCCTCGGTCGGCTGCGCGTGTCCGCCTCCAGCGCATCGATCTGCGCCTGGATCGCACGCGCCGATTTCTCGAATTGCCACATCGCCGCGATACCCAAACAAAGGAGCGAAGCCAGCCCCACGTTGAGAACCAATCCCACCATCATTGTGTCTCCTTTCCTGACCACGATCTGAGATATTTCAAGGATCGCGCCAAGCCCGCATTGGTTTTTATTGCTAGCAATTTTATATGGTTACGCCATGTTCGGCCGGCTTTGTCGCGCCCGGCGAACCGAAGAAACGAAATCAGCGATTACATTTGGTAATTGCCTTTTCGAACGTGCGCCCCAGCGCCGCCCGCCGGCGTTTTGACGCGCGTTCGCAAGGCGGGTATTCTGGAGGCGTGCCTAACCGGAGGTGTCGTCGTGAAACACAGCAACTGGTTATTACGGATACTGTTGGCGATCGTCTTGGCGGCAGGCGCCGGCGCCTGCGGCGCGGGCAGCGGCAGCAGCACGAGCAGCATCACGGCTGACGACGATGTTTCGCCGGCCGATGACGATGCGTCGCCGGCCGACGACGATGCGTCGCCGGCCGATGACGACGTGTCGCCGGCCGATGACGACATCTCGCCGGCCGATGACGATAGCTCGCCGAGCGATGACGACGACACGACCCGCATGGTCCTGGTGCCCGCGGGCAGCTTTGAAATGGGTTGCGAGCCGGCGGATCAGAATTGCAACGTCGACGAATATCCGCTGCATCAGGTGGACATGCCCGATTACTACATCGACGTCTACGAAGTGACCAACGCCAGCTACGCGAAGTTTCTGAATGCGCACGGCAACGTCTGCGACGGCAACCCCTGCGCCGCGTCACCGCACGCGGGCAACGATCTCGGGTTGTACCAATCGGGCACGACCTGGTTGGTCGATGCCGGCTACGAGAACCGACCGGTGATCCTCGTCTCGTGGTACGGCGCGAATGATTATTGCGCGTCGATCAACCGGCGGCTGCCGACGGAAGCGGAGCGCGAGAAGGCCGGGAAGGGCGGGAGCGACGCCTATATCTACCCTTGGGGCAACACGTGGCTCGACAACGCGGCGAACTACGACGGCTCCACGAATCCGTACCAGGCGGGGCCGCAGCCTTGGACGACGCCGGTCGGCTATTTCGACGGCACGAATCACGGCGGCGCGTTTCAAACCGCCAACGGCGCCAGCCCCTACGGCGCGTACGACCTGGTCGGCAACGTCTGGGACTGGGTGAGCGACTGGTACGACCAGAATTATTATTCGGAAACCCCGGCCGGCGGCTGGGTGAACCCGCAGGGGCCGACGACCGGCGCGGACCGCGTGTTGAAGGGCGGTGGCTGGGGCAGCACGCCGGTCAGCGTGCGGAATTCGCTGCGCGATTCGGCGCCGCCGGATTCGATGCTGTATTACGAGGGGTTCCGCTGCGCGCGCGACTGACGCGACCCGCCTTCGCAGCTCGTAGGGAATTCCCTGACCATTCTTCCGACGCCGGTTGATTGTGGTCCGGCGCCGTCGTTCTTAAGCTTCTTGCAGGTGTGAATGCGCGGCCGCGCAAACGGCGGGAAGCCGAACGCGTGGAAATCGGAGCCGCGGGGCATGCGGGTATTGGACATTCGACGAAAGGCAAAACCGTGAAATACGAAGAATTGGGAATCGCGTTCCTTTTGGTGGTCGCTCTGGTCGTGGGGATCGTCGCGAGCAACGAGACGCCGGCGACGGCGGCCAATCACAGCTTCGCCGCCGCAAGTTACCGCGTCGCGGCCGTGCCGGGCGGAAACGCCGCGCCGGCGATGCGCAAAGGGACGCCGGATTATCCCTTCGCGCAGAAGTCGGAATTCATCGACGACATGGAAAAAGAACTGGGGGTCATCCACGATGAATTGGATCTCGCCGGCGATAAAGTAGACCGGATTGGCGGCGAGGCGAAGGCCGACGCCAAGGTCAGGCTCCAGGCCGTGCGCGAAAAATGGGCGCAAACGGAGAAGAAACTCAACCAAGCCGAAAACGCCACCGACACGACGTGGCGCGGCGTTAAAGGCGATGTCGAGAAATCCGTCGACGACACGAGAGATTCCTTCGAGAAGACGCGTCAATGGGTGAACGACACGATCAAACCGTGATCGGGGAATCGGACGGCCGCGCCGCCGTCGCCTTTTTCGCTGTAAGAGCGCCTTTCCAGGCGCGATTCGAAATATGGCGCCCCGATGAGCCTGCCCCCGCGAAGGAGGCTGTCGATTTTCCCCTGACCGGCCAAAAGTTGGAAAACGAACTTGTTCGTGGGCGCATTATTCGCCGCTTATTCCAGCGTGGATCGCGTTTACAGGATTGGCGAGACACCTCGGCGGACGTGCGGCGTGCAGCGATCGATTTATCGACAGTCTCGAAGACGGGGGCGGGCGGGGCTCGTGCAGTTGGAACCCATCGCCGCCGTTGACATGCCGGCGTTGGCGCCCAATTTATTGTGTTGAACGTATTGGAAAACGAGGCGCGCCAAGGCGGCCAAAAAGAAATGGCGATGACGGTGAAAAACATCGAGAAAAACGGTGCGAAAGGCGAGTCTCCCTCGGAGCTGATCGACGCGCGGATCCAGGAACTGGGCGACTGGCGGGGCAAATTCCTTGCTCGGCTGCGCGCGCTGATCAAGCAGGCCGATCCCGCGGTGGTCGAAGAGTGGAAGTGGCGAGGCGTTCCCGTATGGTATCACGACGGGATGCTCTGCACGGGCGAGACCTACAAGAACCATGTGAAGATAACTTTCGCCAAAGGGGCTTGGTTGCAGGATCCCACGCGCCTCTTCAACGCCGGCCTCGATGGCAACGCCAGGCGCGCCATCGACCTCCACGAGGGCGAGAAGATCGACGAGAAGGCGCTCAAAGCACTTGTCCGCGCGGCCGTTGCGCTCAACCAATCCGCGCGCCGCTAGGAGTAGGCAGCCGGCGGCGTCGGGGTTGACTGTGCTCACGGCGTCGGCGTCCGCACGCGCCATGCATCCCCATCCCCCAATCCCAAATCCCCAACCCCCAGTCCCGCGTGTCCCGACTGCGGGTAATACCGCGAGGTCCGCACGTGCGTCATCCCGGCGAACAACGAGGGCATCGTCCCGAAATTCATGGACGACCCGGAGTTCGAGGCAGGCCGTCACTGACAGCCTGCGACAAAACGTTTACGAGGAAATCCGAAAGCCGGTCGCCACGAGGCAACGCTGGGGGGGCCTTTTGCCGGCTCGGCAATGGTGTGCAGAACCGGGAACGGCGGTATCGCGGACAGCGGGATTCGGGATTCGGGGTTCGGGGATCGGCTTCCGGTTTCGGGTTTCGGGCAATCCACAGATCACGCAGATTGCACAGATTTCCGCGGACCGGCGGCGGCATTGAGTGACCGGGGCCGGCGGGGACATCCGGGGTTTGGGACCGGGGATTGGGGACTGGGGACTGGGGCCGCTCACTCACCCAACGTATCGCGCCTTCCGACTCCGACCGGGAATCGTGCGACCGACCGTTGATCATCGAACGATTATTCCGCCGGCAACGGCGGCGGCTCGAACTGCGGTTTCTCGGGATTGGGAAACGCGATTTTGGGTTCGAGCGAGAAGATCCCGGCGGCGTTGACGACGAGCAGGTAATCTTCGGTGTTGTCGAGGGCGAGGGAACTGAGGCGGCGGCCAAGATTTATCCGCCGCAGTTCGCGCAGGCCGCCGCCGGCGTAGGCGATGAGGTCGCCGGTGAAATACCGGCCGGCGAAGAGCGTCTCGTGCTTGGCGCTCCAGACGAGTTCGCTGACGCCGCGGCCGACGGCGATCGTCGCCAGCGGCCGCAACGTCGCCGCGTCGAAGATTTGCACGTCGCCCGACAGCATATTTCCGGCGAACAGGCGGCCCCCGGCGCGATCGTACGCCAGCGAATGCCGGCCGCCCCAGCGGCGCAACGCGGCGGCCTGCGGCGGGGCCGCGCCGCTGCGCTGATGTGTAAGCTGGCCGACGGCGGTTGTCGCGAAAAAACCGCCTTCGCCGTCGGGCGCGACGTCGTCGAGCGGGACGTCCCAATGCGCCAGCGACCGCAAGGTTTCGGCGTCGTAAAGCCCGAGCCGGCCGGCGGCGTCGAGCGCGTACACGCCTTCGGCGGCGTAGCGCGTCACGCGCCCCGGGCGGCCGAAAAATTGCTGCCGGGCGACAAAGAGTTCGCGGTTGTCGAGGCGGTTGAGGTAGCCGTCGCCGGTGGGCACGAAGAGCCGTTTGTTCGCCAGATCGAGCGTTAGACTGGTCGGCGCGGGGCCGACCGGCAATTGTCGCATCTCGCCCACGTCGAAGAGAAATAAGCCCTTGTCGGAGCCGACGAGCAGCCGGTCGAAGGCGTCGACTCGTGCGAACCGCAGGTCGAGGCCCAGGACGTTCTTGAATCGATGCGGGCGGCCCGTCCAGGTCAGGACGGGGTGAATGCCCGCCGTTTGCAGCCAGCGTTCGCCGGTGAAGTCCGCGCCGTGGGCGAAGATGTCGTTCGCGCCCGCCGCGGCGGCGGTCACGACGGACAACGCGAAGAACCAGCGGCCGACCGACCGCAAGCGGCCGGCATACAACGAGGCCAGCACCATCGCGAGTCCGGCGGCCAGCAGAGCCACGACCGGCGCCAACGGGGCGAAACGCGCCTGCACGACGAGCAGCGCGGCCGCCGTCAACGCCGGCGCGACCCACACGCCGAGCAACGGATCGAGGTCGAAGCGCAGCAGCGCGGCAGTCCAAAGCCCATATAGGAGGATCAGCCCGGCGAGCCACGGGTCGTAGGCGGCGACGCGCAGCCACACGGCCGCCGCCGCCGCGCCGACGATCGCCGCGTAGAGCGCCAGCAACAATCGCGCGGCGCGGGCGCCGAGCAGTGCACGCAGGCGGTCGCCCTGGGCGCAGGCGGTCGCCGCGGCCAGCGTCGCACCCAGCCAGGCGGGAACGCCGAGCCACGGCGCCAGAAAGGCGAGGAGCAGACCGTGCACCACGGCGCCGGCGAAAAAGTCGAGCGCGCGCCAGGCGGGGTGGAGCGAATCGGGAATGATGACGGTTCTGCGATCGGTCAATTTCTTGGCTCCGAATTGATGATGGCGCCGCGCCAACTCGGCGCGGAGATCTGGAGGAGCTTTTGGAAATTATGCGAGTCATGGGACCTATATGACCGATAGGACTTATAGGACCGATATGACGTATAGAAACGGCGGCTCTTTTCGGCGATCGGGGGCAGTTGTTCCGCCGCAAGGCGGCGCGGCTTCGCCTCTCGCTCAAGCCTTTTCGTTGTCGTTGTATCGACGATCATTTCCCGAAGCTCTCCGCGATCGCCGGCAGATCGAGTTCGAACGCGCCCGCGGCGCCGACGCCGAGCGCGCGGTCGCCGGCCATCGTCAAGCTGCGCACGCCGCGGCCGACCGGCAAACGCAACGGCGGGCCGGCCGCGTCCGGCCGGAAGACCAGCGCCTCGGAGGAGAGTTCGACGCCGGCCAGCAGCAGGTCGCGCGCGCGGTCGTAGGCGAGGCACGTCACGCCCCGCGGGGCCGGCAGGCGCGTCACGGCCTGCAGGTTGCGCGTCTCGAGGACGACGATCGCCGCCGACAGCCAGTCGGCGACAAACAGCCGCTCGCGCTCGCGATCGTAGGCCAGGGCGCCGCCGAGGCAGGTCGGCATCGCATAAACGCCGCGCGGCGTCAACGTCGCCGGCTCGAGCGCCTCGACGCCGCGCAGCAGCGCCAGGCGATAGAGCGCCGGCGCGCCCGGCGCCGCGATCAGGTCGACGCCGACGCCCGAGCGGCGCTCGACCGCGGAATCGAGATTGGGCGCGCGCAGGACCGCGAGCAGATCGAAGCGGCCGGCCGCGTAGACGACCTGCGCCGCCTCGTCGACGAAGACGCGGCGGATCGGTTCGTCGAGCCGCCGGCGCCGGTCCAAACCATCGGCCGGGCGAAAAACGACCCGGCCATCGCCCGCGGCGAAGATCAGCGCGCGGCGGCCCGTGCAGATCGTCGCGACGTTGCCGGCCAGCGGCGCGGGTTCGAGCGTCTCGGGCCGGGCGCTCAACCGGGTCAAGCCGGGGGGAGCGTCGGCGGCCAAGAGCGGCGCGCCATCGCAGTCGACGGTCACGGAAAGCAGGCGCGCGGAAGAGGGGAGGGGAATCGCCGGGACGTCGCCGAGGCCGATGTCCGGGACGTTGGTGATGGCGCCGCCCGTCAGGAAAAACCGGACGCGCGGGTCGGCCGGGGGCGTCGGCGCCGGCCCGCGGAAAAAGGCAAACGCCGACAGCAGCGCCGGCGCGAGCAGCACGAAGGCGACCCACTCGAAACGCCGCAACCGCCGCTCGCCGCCGACGACGAACAGCGCCGTGAGGTCGATGAAGGCCAAGGCGCCGATCGCGAACCGCAAGCCGTCGCGCGTGAGCCACGGCTGCCGCGCGACGGCAAAGCTGATGGCGAACGCCAGCGCCACCCAGGCCGCCGCCGGCCCCACCGGCCCCGCGAAAAAGAACCCCGCAAATGCCGCCGCCGCGACCGCCGCCGCCAGCGTCGCGCGATCGACCAAGCAGAGCACGCCCAGCGCTGCCGCGACGACGATGACCGTCCAGAGCCGATACGAACCGCGGCTCGCCGCCACCAGCCGGCGATGCCGCGTGCGCCACGCCGGGGGCGCCCACGGAACCACCGCCACGCCCAGCGCCAGGGCCACGGCGAGCGGCGGCCACGCGGTCGCCAGCGCCCAATACAGCAGCGCCAGCGGCGCGGAATAGACGAGGCACAGCGCGGGCGCACTCACGACGCCGTGAAGGATGTTGCTCGAGCGCGCTTGGGTTGCCACGGCGCTATTTTATGCCGGAAGCGCGAAGAACGAAACCGCGGGTCAATGACCAGTGAAGAGTGAACAACGAACAGTGAACAATGAACAGTTAACAGTGGACAATGAACAATCCAAGACGCCAGCCATGCGGCGCCGACCGGCGCGGCGCCCGGCCGTGTAGAAGGGGCGGGTCCCCGTGCCCGCCCTCGAGATGGCGCGCCCGCGGGCGCCATCCTTTCCCAATCCCGAATCCCGAATCCCGGGGCGGGCCCCGTGCCCGCCCGCCGAGATCGGCCTCCCCTGCGTGAGCACGCCGCGGCGGCCCGGCGAGCGGCGGACGGAAACTGCCGAGGGAAGGAACCCGACGCCTGCCCCTCGATTCCGGCGGATTTTCGTTTCGCCGACGCGGGCGAGGGCCTTGCGGCGTTCAAAAAAAACAGGTGATCCGGGTTAATTCTTTTTCCGCAGTTCGAGTATCAACAATCCGTCGGCTGTCCGCAAAGTTTCGCCTTGCAGATCGAGCGCCTCGATTCGGGAAGAAAGCGTCGGATTCACACTCCGGTCGACAAGGCCCAGAAAAACGGACGGCAGCGTGCGCCCGGCGGCCTCGACCCCGCGGGCCGCGAGCAGCACGTTGCCGTTTGGATCGAGGCACAGCCCGGCATTCATGGCAAAGGCCGCCCATTTGCCGAGAAACCGAAATTGGCCGGCGAGGTCCACGCCGCTGTCGGCGAAGGCGACGGTCACATTTCTCAAGTCGGGGTTATTCCCCTTGATGAAAGCGGCCAGACCTTCGGCGTCGACCTCGATCGCGCCGGCCGCGTTGTCGCAATCGGTCACCACGAGTTGCCCGGCGCCGAACAACTTGAGCAGATCGAGTCGCCCATTCCGGTATTCGATGTCGATGGCGCGCGTTCGCAGCCTGCGCAGTTTGGCGCCGGGCGCGCGAAGCGTCAGCCGCGAAAAATAACCATCGGCGAGCGCCCGCTGCGGATCGGGCGCGAGGCTGGCGTACGGCGCGCCGGCGGCTTCCAACGCAACCGCGAGAAACGCCTGCAACCGCTCGTCGACGGCCGCAACCGAGACGGGCGTCGCGACCGGGGAGCCGTCGACGTACGTTTCGACCGCCGCGCCGGACGGCGTCTCCACGAACCGCGCCGCCGGCGATATTTCGTAGAGCGCCAGCAACCCGCGGGACGACCGCGTCAGCCAATCGAAGCGATAGCGCGGCGCGAGCGCCGCTTGCCATCGCGGCAGTTCGTCCAGTTCATGCCGACTCAGGGCGAGCAGGACGCGCCGGTCCTGGTAGCGGCGGACGAACGTTTCCAATTGCTCGATTTTCGCCGCTTTCGTCGGCACGAG
>CAZHPN010000032.1:0-41244 GCA_964534375.1 uncultured bacterium
CGACCACCGAGATCTACACTCTTTCCCTACACGACGCTCTTCCGATCTGACCAGCGCGAAGGCGAGGGCGCCGTCGAATGCGATCGCGCCGACGCCAGGCGCGGGTCGCATCTGAAAGAGGTAAATCGCCGGCGGCGGCGCCATCCCGTCGAGGAACGCGCCCAGTTTCACGGCGCGCAAATCGCCTGGCGCGACATCCGCCGTGCGGCGCACGGCGTGCGTCAACGCGGCGCCGAACCACCGGCCGAAGTTCTCGTGAACGGCGAGCAGGCCCGGCATCCGGCCCGCCGGGTCGCGCGGCGGATCGGCGAAGTCGTACGGGCGCCACGCGGGGGAACCGCGATCGCCTCGGCCGGTTTCCCCGGCGCTTCCTTCATTGATCGCCGCCATCAAGGCGTCAATTTCGTCCTGGGTGAGCACGTGGCTCACATTGCACCCCTGTCGCCATTCGACACTGCGTCCGGGGGAGATAAAGCAATCTCTGTGCCAATGCCGCTTGAGTGATACCAAAATTCCGTCGAGTTTTCCCCGATTGGCCGGAAATCGATTATATCCTTTATTAACAGCGTGTTGCTTGACCGTCAGATGCGGCCTGACTGCGAGGATCTTCTCGTTGCATCTCACGGCAAAGCTTTTTCGGCGCGCTTTCGTCAACCCTTTGACGGACCCCGCGCCGGCTGTTCGTCACGGCAGAATCACCAAATCGTACTCGTGCGGCTTGCCGGTCGGCCGCAAGTCGACTCCCATGCGCGCGAATGCCTCGCGAAGTTCCGGAACAAAATCATCGCCGACCGCGATACGATTGAAATCCCCTGCCAGACTTGCCGCGTTGCCGTCCGCCCACCCCGAACGGAACGCGGCGACCGCCGCCGCGCGCCGCGCGTCGTCTGCGGCGGGTTCGTACCGCGACGCGCAGTCGGCCATGAGTTGCCCGTTGGGGACGGGTTCGCTCCGTTCGCCCCAGTACGCGGCCTCGCCCCGGATCAGACTTTGGCGGCATTCGCCGTCGGTCAATTGCGCCAGCGTGGAACAGGCGAATTCGGCGAAACCCGGGATGCGGGCCGCCTCTGCCTCGCCGGCGCGCCGCCCGCCCATGCCGTGGCCCATTCCCGCGACGAATTCCCTCGCGGCGTCGGAATCCAAGGCCCGCAATCGGGCCAGCAAATCGGCTTTTCCGGCAATGAACACGCGTTGTTTCCCGCGATCTAGCGCCTCGTCGAGAAACGCCGCCCCGGCGCCGGCGGCGACGTTGCGCCGGGCGTCGGCCGGCAACGCGTCGCCGTCCGCGAGCAAAGCCAAAGCGCGAGCCGGCCCGAGCCACTTCCCGAGGATGCGGCAGCCCTTCCCCCGCCAGCGCCGCGGCAGCCGCGCGACGGACCGCACGGCCGTCGTTTCGTCGCGCCAACTGCGCGGCAACGAGTTCTCGAGGTAGATGGGGTAATTGTCGCCGCGCCGCGCCAACAGGTCGAAATAGGTTTGCGCGAGCTTTTCCCGGGTGCAAGCGCCGTCTGTCGCCAGGTGGGCGAACCCGCCGGCCAGAAAGGGCGCGAGCAACAGCCATTTCCAGCCGCCGCGCACACTCGCGAGAAACAGCGATATCAACGCCAGCAGCGTCGGGGTGAGCGTGTACAAATAACGGGCGGTCCAGGCGGTCCACGCCACGCTGCCGCTGAGCGCCGGAATTTTCATCGTCGACAAACCGTACGCCGCCACGTAGAAAAGGAAGTGAAATCCGAGAAAAACGGCCAATGCGCTTTTCGGCGAGCGAGGCGTTTTCGGCGCGGCGCCGAGCCAGCCGGCCACGGCCAATCCGAGCGCCGCAAGGGCGAACCAGACCGCGGAAAGCCAGCGGCCCACGATGCCGCGATATCCGGCAAACGTCGGCAACAGCCGGCCGAAAAGGTCGGTCACGCCATGCCAGACGGCCGCGGCGTGCCCCGCGCCGAGGTTCTCGGAGTAATGCGCGACGGCGGGCGGCACGACCACGGCGAATAGCGTCAGCGAAAACGTGGCGGCGAAACCGAAGGCCGTCGGCCACATCAGCCGGTAAAGGCCCGCGCGTCCCCAGCGCCACACGGCCGCCGCCGCGAGCGCCGCCACGATCGCGAGATTGTCGAAACAGAAAAAGGACGCGAGACCCGCCCAGAGACCCAGACCCAGCGCGCCGAGAAAACGCGGCGGCGTCTCGCCCAAGCCGGCAAAGAGCCATACTAGCAGACCGGAAAACAACAGACTCTCGCTGCGACCGCCCCACGATTGGTGCAAATGCCATTCCAGAAACGGCGGCGGAACCGCCAGCCACAAGAAAAAAATCACCGCCGCCGTCAGGCCCCAGGCGCGCCGCACGGCGAGCGTCCAAAACACCGCGCCGCCCACGACCATCAGCGCGCTGACGATTTTCAGGACGAGACACGACGAGCCGAAGCAGGCGTAAAACGGAAACAGGAACACGCCGAAAACCAGCGAGCCGGTGACCGTCGTGGCCTGGCTGTACCAGATCGGCGCCGCCAGGCCGTCGAGCAAGGTTGTGGCGCCGATGCCCGACCAGAGTTGTTCCGGATCGAAATTCGCCGCGGTGCAGAGGAACCGTTCGGCGTAGATCAAGACGCCGAGCGTCCCCAAAACGAACCACAAACCGATCTCGAATCGGCGTCGATTTCGCGGCGCCAAGACGGCTTCGACGAGTTCTTTCGTCATCTCGCTCACGGCAAAATCACGAGGTCGTATTCCTCCGCCGCGCCGGTCGGCCGCAGGTCGATCGCCATTTCGGCGAACGCGTTGCGAAGATCCGCGGCGAAATCGCCGTGGACGACGACGCGGTTGAAATTCGCCGCCACACGGCGGGCGTTTCCCTCCGCCCACCCCGACCGGAACGCCGCGCCGGCCGACTCGAGGCGCTCGTCTTCGGCCGCCGGTTCGTAGCGCGACACGCAGGCGTCCACGAATTGCGAGGCCGCGGCCGCCGGCGTTGTGCACCACTCGCCCGACGAGACGGCCTCGCCGCGGATCAAGGCTTGGCGGCAATCGTCGTCGGCCAATTGCGGCAACAGAGAGCAGACGAGATCCGCGAAGCCGGCGAAACGCGCATCGTAGCCGTCGCGCACGCGGCTCGCCATTCCGTATCCCATGCCGACGGCGAAGCCCTGCGCGGCGTCGCGATCCAGCCCCCGCAACTGGGCCAGGAACGCGGGCCGTCCCTCGGCGAAATCGCCATGCTGGCGCCGCCCGCGCGCCAACGCCTCGCCGACAAATTCGGCCCCGGCGCCGGCGGCCAGGTTGCGGCGCGCGTCCGCCGGCAACGCTCGATCGTTCGCGAGCAGGTCCAGGGCGCGGGCCGACCGCAGCCAGCTTCCCAACTCCCGCCAGCCCGCCGCGCGCCAACGCCGCGGCAACTTCGCCACGGATTGGAACGCCGCCGGCTCGGCGCGCCAGCTTTGCGGCAAGCGGGTGTGAATCCAACTGTAATAGTCGTCGCCCCGCCGCGCCTCCATGCGCGCGAGGCCCGCCTTGAAATCGGCGATCGAGTACGTTCCGGCGGAGCGAACGTTGGCGAAGCCGCCGGCCAGGAAGGGCAGCAGGACCAGCCATTTCCAGCGGCGCAGGCGCAACAGAAAGAATGTGCTCAAGGCCAACATCGTCGGCGCGAGCGTGTATAAATAACGAAGATCGAAAAAGAGATCGTTCTGAGGCGGGAGCAAAATTTTTTGCGTCGACAAGCCGTAGGCCGCCGCGTAACAGAAGAAATGGGCGACGGCGAAGACGGCCAGTGCGCTTTTCGGCGAAGGCTGGTCTCTGTCCCGGATGCCGCGCCACGCCGCGAGCGCCAGACCGGGCGCCGCGAGTGCGCTCCAAGCAGCCGATAACCACCGGCCGGCGACGCCGCCGTAGAGCGGAAAGACGGGCAGCAACCAACCGAACAGGTCGAGCCAGCCGCGCCAGACCGCGGCCGCCTGGCCGGTGCGGAAGCTGCGCGAGTACTCGGCGATGGCGGGCGGCAAGATCGCGGCGAACAACGTCAGCGAGAACAGGCACAAGAAACCGATGGCCGCGGGCCAGAGCGAGCGGGAGAAGGCCGCGGCCCGCCATCGCCAGACGCAGGCGATCGCCAACGCCGCCGCCACGGCCAGGTTGTCGAAACAGAAAAAGCACGCGAAACCAGCCAGCATCCCGAATCCCAGGCAAGCGAAGAATCGCGGCGGAGCTTCGCCGACGCGCACGAACAGCCAAACGAGCAGTCCCGAGAACAAGAGACTTTCGCTGCGGCCGCCGTACGATTGGTGAAAATGCCACTCCAAAAAAGGCGGCGGCAACACCAGCCACAGGAAGAAAACCACCGCCGCCGTCAGGCCCCAGGCGCGGCGAACCGCGAGCGTCCAGAAGACGCCGCCGCCGACGACCATCGCGGCGCTGACGATCTTGAGGGCGAGGAACGTCGAGCCGAACGCGGCATAGAGCGGGCAGAGGAGCGCGCCGAACGCCAACGTGCCGGTCACCAGGTGGTTTTGGTAGTACCAAATCGGCGCCGCCAGGCCATCGAGCAACGCCGTCGCCACCATCCCGGCCGCCGGCTGCTCGCCGCTGTCGAGCGCGGTGCAGATGAAGCGGCTGGCATACGCCAGCATGCCCAGCGCGCCCAGAATCGCCCACAGGCAGGCGTCCCGCGCCCGCGCGAGCCGCGGCCTCGAGGCCGCCTCGCCCAGGCGTTTCAACAAATCGCTCACGGTACGATCTCCAGATCGTACTGGTGGGAATTGGCCGTCGGGCGCAGGGTGATCCCCATTTGAGCGAACGCTTCGCGAAGTTCCGTCCAGTCCGTCTCGACGGTGATTCGATTGAACACTGCCGCCGCTCGCCAGGCGGATCCTTCGGCCCACCCGGCCCGAAACGCTGCGCGCGCCTCGTCGCGGCTCTCGCCGTCGGCGGCAGGTTCGTTGCGGGACACACATTCGTCCATAAGCTGCGGGTCGACCGGCAACGGCGGAGCGTCCCACGCGGCCATCTCGCCCCGCACAACGCCCTCGCCCTCGATCATCGCGCGGCGGCATTCGCTGTCGGTCAACTGCGGCAGCAGCGAGCAGATGAATATTGCGTCGCCATCGTTGCTAGCGCGGCTGGGCGCGTCGTATCCGACCCCGGCGACGAAGCCGACCGCGGCATCGCGATCCAGCGCCCGCATTTGGGCCAGAAACCGCGACCGTCCTTCGACGAGGCCGTCTTGCCGAGACCGTCCGCGTTCCAGCGCCTCGGCGATATAACAGGCCCCGGCGCCGGCGGCCAGATTGCGTCGCGCGTCGGCCGGCAACGCCGGTTCGTTCGCCAGCAAATCCACCGCGCGCACTGGCCGCAGCCAGCGCCCCACCGCGCGGTAGCCCTCGGCGCGCCAACGGCGCGGCAGCCTGGCGACGGACGCCAGCGCCTGCCGCTCGGCGTTCGGGCTGTTCGTCAGGCCATTTTTCAGCCAGGCGGAATAGCCCGCGCCAATCCAGAAATAATAATTGTCGCCGCGCCGGGCTTGCATCGCCGCGGCGCCGAGCTGGAAGTCGCGAACTGTGCGGGCGCCGGTCGACGCGACATTGGCGAAACCGCCCGCCAGGAACGGCAGCACGAGCAACCATTTCCAGGCGCCGCGCAATTGAATCGCCAACAACGTGCTCAAGGCCAGCATCGTCAGCGCCAGCGTATACAGGTAACGCGCGTCGTAGAACAGATTTCTCGCCGGCAGCAGAATTTTCTGACTGGACAAGCCATAGGCCGCCGCGAAACAGAATATATGGCCGACGGCGAAAACGGCCAACGCGCTTTTCGGCGACGGTTTGGTTTTTTCCCGTATGCCGCACCGCGCGGCGACGACCAAGCCTATCGCCGCGACCGCGCTCCAGCCTGCCGACAAGAACCGGCCCGCGACGCCGCGGTATCCGGCGAAAATCGGCAGCAGCCGGCCGAACAACTCGCTCCAGCCGCGCCAGAGTGCGGCCACGCGTCCGACTCGCAGAGTATCCGAAAAGCCGACCACAGCAGGCGGCAGCGCCGCGGCGGACAACCCGAGGGAAAAGGTGCACAGAAAGCCGAACGCCGCCGGCCAGAGCACGCGGAAAAGCCCCGCGCGGCCCCAACGCCAGACAGCGGCGATCGCCAATGCCGCCGACACGGCAAGGTTGTCGAAACAGAAGAAAGAAGCGAAGCCCGCCAACAAACCGAGACCCAGCGAAGTGAAAAAGCCCGGCGGCGTCTCGTCCAGCCGCACAAACAGCCAGACGAGCAGGCCCGGAAATAGGAGGCTCTCGCTGCGGCCGCCCCACGATTGGTGAAAATGCCATTCGAGAAACGGCGGCGGGAAGACCAGCCATAGGAAGAAAATCACCGCCGCTGTCAGGCCCCAGGCGCGCCGCACGGCGAGTGTCCAAAAGACGAGGCCGCCGGCGACCATAGCGGCGCTCACGAGCTTTAGCGTCAGAAACGAAGAACCGAACAAGGCGTAGAAGGGAACCAGCAGCAGGCCGAAAACCAACGAGCCGGTCACGTACGCGTTCTGGTAATTTCGAATCGGCGCCGCCAGGCCGTCGAGCAACGCGGCGCCCAGCAGCCCGGAACCGGGCTGCTCCGCAGGAAAATCCCAAGCCGTGCAGAAGAACCGCGTCGCGTAAATTGCGACGCCGAGCGCGCCGAGACCCACCCACAGGCGGATTTCCCTCGCGCTGCGGCTTCGCGGCGCCGACGCAGTTGGGACGAAGGGCTTCGTCTCGCTCACGGCCGAATCTCCAACTCGAACGCGCGCCGCTTCGTGCGGGCCGCGTCGGGCCGGCACGGATGTCTTGTCCGACCGGCGACGGCGTCGGCCGTTTTCTTGCGGTGGAGGTCGCCCGGCCAATCTACAAGAAATCGCGGCGCGCGTCATGGTCGTCGACGCCATCGGCGCTTCAGAGATGTCACGCATCATACATTGACGGTTTTGGCGACGCATGGTAGTGGACTGTCACGCAGGCCGCGTACGCCAGCGACGGGGCAGCCGGGCGATGAAGCCGAAAATTCTGGTGGTCGACGACGAACCCTCGATGCGGGATTTCCTCGAAATCTTTCTGACGCGCGAAGGCTACGACGTCGTTTCGGCCGCGACGGGCGAAAAAGCCTTCGAATTGCTCGACGCCGCGGCGTTCGATTTGGTCATCACCGACCTCAAGATGCCCAAAATCGACGGCATCCAAGTGTTGAAGAAGGCCAAGGCCGTCGATCCGGAAGTCCAGGTGCTGATCATTACGGCGTTCGCCAGCCCGGACACCGCGGTGGAGGCGATGAAGGCCGGCGCGCTGGACTACTTCGTCAAGCCGTTCAAGGTCGACGAGGTGCGGCTGTTCGTGGCCAATGCGCTGGAGCGGCGCCACCTGTCGCGCGAAAACATCGCCCTCAAACAACAACTCGGCGTGCGCTACGGTTTCGAGAATTTGATCGGCAGCGACCCGCGCATGCTCGAAATTTACGAGTTGATCCGCCAAGTGGCCAATACGCCGACGACGCTGTTGATCACCGGCGAGACGGGCTCCGGCAAAGAGTTGGTCGCACGGGCTGTTCACGTAAACGGCGCCCGCAAGCGCGAGCCGTTCGTGGTGATCAACTGCGGCGCCATTCCGGCGGAATTGTTGGAGAGCGAGTTGTTCGGCCACAAACGGGGCAGCTTCACGGGCGCCGTTTCCGACAAGAAGGGGTTATTCGAAATTGCCAGCGGCGGCACGATTTTTCTCGACGAAGTCGGCGAACTGCCGCAGGCGTTGCAAGTCAAGTTGCTGCGGGTGCTGCAACAGCGCGTGATCTTGCCGGTCGGCGCCGTGCGCGACGTGCCCATCGATGTGCGCCTGATCAGCGCGACCAACCGCAGCCTGGAAAAGGACGTGGCCGCCGGGCGGTTTCGCGACGACTTGTTTTACCGGCTTAATGTCATTCAAATTCAGGTGCCGCCGTTACGCGAACGGCGCGGCGACATCCCGATTCTGGCCGAATATTTCCTCGAAAAGTACACGCGCTTGCTTGGCAAAAACATACGAAAGATCAGCGTTGACGCAATGAGCCATCTGAACGGCTACCGTTTCCCCGGCAACGTGCGGGAGTTGGAAAACATCGTCGAGCGCGCGGTCGCACTCGAAAAAACCGACGTGATCATGCCGGAATCGTTGCCGGCGGGCGTGCTGCGCCCGGAAGCGGATCGGGCCGGCGATAAACGCCGGTTGTTTGTCTCGCGACAGGGCGTCGACTTGGACGGCATCCTGGCGGAAACGGAAAAGGAATTGATCGGCCAGGCGATGAACTTGAGCGGCGGTGGAAAAAAGGACGCGGCCAAGCTATTGGGCATCACGTTCCGTTCGTTGCGCTATCGCCTCGTCAAGTTGGGCATTGAGGGGCCTGATTCGCGCGACGATCTGGAAGACGACGGCGCGTGACAATTTTTGTCAATGGCGTGCCGTTAATTGGCCGGATGCCGCGTTCCGCGGCGAGAGCGCACCGAGCGCAATTCGCGCGAACGCCCCTGATTTTTCAAACACTTGCCTGATAATTCTTGACAAGTCACTTTTTTGGTCCAGAGTTTGCAAGATGGTCCCGCGGTACGTTGCATTTTTCACAACCAGGAGGACCGGAGATGAAGAACAAAGGCTTTACCCTGATCGAGCTCATGATCGTTATTTCGATCATCGGCATTCTGGCGCTGATCGCCATCCCGAACTTCGCCGCCCTGCGGCAGCGGGCCTATGACGCCTCGGCCCAGAGCGCGTCGTACAACTGCAAAATTGCGGAAGAAATGTTCTACCAGAACGCCGGCGGTTCGGTCGGCGGCTCGTACGCCACGTCGTTGGTCCAGTTGACCAGTTGGGACACGAACCTCAACAAAGACGCGTCCGTGACGTTCATGTTCAACACCTCGGGCTATACCTCGGGCTACACCTTCACGACGCACCACAACACCGGCAGCGCCAACGGCTACTACGTCGTCAGCAACTAGAACGACGAAGCTGATCGAAATCGGGGGGCCCGGGAAACCGGGCCCTCTGCTTTTAAGTTCAGGACGCTGACTGATTGGAGGCACGGCGTCCCTTCGGCTCGATTTTTGCACCGGAATGATTGCGAACCGGTTTACGAGGAGGCCGAGACATGCAAAACAAAGGTTTCACCCTGATTGAGCTCATGATCGTGATTTCGATTATCGGCATCCTGGCCCTGATCGCGATCCCAAATTTCGCCGCGCTACGGCAACGAGCGTACGACGCTTCGGCGCAAAGCGCATCGTACAACTGCAAGATCGCCCAGGAAATGTTCTTCCAAAACAGCGGCGGCGTCGCCAACGGCTCGTACGCCACGTCTTTGGTGCAGTTGACCACTTGGGACACCAACCTCAACAAAGACGCGTCCGTGACGTTCTTGTTCAATACGTCCGGCTACACCTCGGGTTATACCTTCACGACGCACCATAACACCGGCACTCCGAACGGGTACTACGTCATCAGCAACTAGCTGGCGTCCGTCGCGGCGCGGCAGCCGGCGCCGCTGGCAAAGCCCTCTGCCGCCGATCGCGGCCCGCTCCGGCGCCCGGCGCCTGGACCGTGTTCGTTTGTGCAAGAATGTCGAAATGTAAACGTTCCAAACTTTCCCACCGGGCCCTTTTTTTGTTTGCGAGACGGCATAAACTCCACATTGGAAAGTCCCGTTCTGTCACAACATATTCGTGGAGGTGCTCATGCCGCATTTCGACACAGGAAACACCGGGTTTATGCTTCTCGCGACCAGTCTTGTGATGCTCATGACGCCCGGCCTTGCATTCTTCTACGGCGGCCTGGTCAGCCGCAAAAACGTGCTCGATGTGATGATGCAAAGCTTCGTCTCGATGGGGTGGACTTCCGTCTTGTGGTACGTGTGCGGGTACTCGCTCTGCTTCTCCGGGGGCGAGGGCGGGCTTGTCGGGAACCTCGACATGGCCTTCTTTCGCGGCATCGATATCAACTCCGTCTTCCAGCCTTCGAACATTCCGCTGTGGGTGTTCTGCGCCTACCAGATGATGTTCGCCATTATTACGCCGGCGCTGATCACCGGCGCCTTCACCAACCGCGTGCGCTTCGTGCCGTACATGATTTTCCTGACCGTCTGGCTGATTTTCGTCTACTTCCCATTCGTCCACATGGTTTGGGGCAAGGGCCTGCTCGCGCAATGGGGCGTGCTGGATTTCGCGGGCGGCATCGTCGTGCACGCGATCGCCGGCATGGCGGCGCTGGCCTCGGTCTTTTTCGTCGGCCGGCGGCGGGTGCTGGACCGCGGTCCGCACAGCATTCCGCTGGTCGCGCTCGGCACCGGCCTGCTCTGGTTCGGCTGGTACGGTTTTAACGCCGGCAGCGAGCTGGCGGTTGACGGCGTGACCGCGCAAGCGTTCATCAACACCGACACCGCGGCCTCGTTCGCTGCGATCACGTGGCTGGCGATGGCCTGGATCTTCGAGAAGAAACCGAAATTCGTCGGTCTGCTCACCGGGTCGGTGGCAGGCCTGGCGACGATCACGCCCTGCGCGGGCTTCGTGACGATTCACGCGGCCGTGCTCGTCGGCATTATCAGCGGCGTCGTCTGCTACGGGGCCATCTACTACAAAAACCAACACGGCTGGGATGACGCGCTCGACGTCTGGGGCGTGCACGGCGTCGGCGGCGTGACCGGCACGATCCTGTTGGGCGTGTTCGCCTCGCAGGCGATCAACCCGGCGGTGACGGTGAACGGGTTGGCCTACGGCGAGTACACCTTCTTTCTCAAGCAGACCGCCGCCGTGTTGGGGGCGTCGGTTTACGCCTTCGCGTTCTCGTACGGCGCGCTCTGGGCGATCAACAAGATCACCCCCGTGCACACCTCCGCCATCGAAGAGGAGCAAGGCCTCGACGAAACGATCCACGGCGAAAACGCCTATTATCTGTGATCGTCGGGGCGGAACGTCCGGCGACGAAGTCATGGTCCGGCCCCGCCGCAACCGCAGCGGGGCCGTTTCACGAACTCATCGCGGGAGCGCGGAATACGGGCAAAGGTTGAGAACGTGGAACCGGCGCCGGCCGCCGGCGTTAGAACCGGAATTCGCCCTCGATCAGCTCGACGTACTCGGCCTTGAGCGCAGCCACGGCTTTTTCGTAGTCGCTGACCTCGAGGACCAGGACGGCGTGTTCGCCCTTGCGCGCGACCGACATATAGAGCCGGTCGATGTTGATTTTCGCCTCGCGCAGCGGCTTGATGACGGCCTTCAAGCCGCCGGGATGGTCGGGCGTGTAGGCGGCGATGACCGGCGTTTCCGAAACCGCGTAGCCGCCGGCTTGCAAGATCAACAGCGCTTTCGCGTGATCGTTGACGACCATCGCCAGCGAGCCGCGCGGCGCCTCGCTCGTGATGCTCAGCGCCTTGATGTCGATGCCCGCCTCGGCCAGCAATTCGCTGACGCCGGCCAGTCCGCCGGGGAGGTTGGGCAGCGCGACGACGATTTGCTTCGGTCCCATGCGGTCTCCTTCTCTATGCGGTTTTCCAGGCGAAACCGGCGCGCAAGGCTTGCACGTTCGGCTCGACCAGGTGCTGGCCTTTTTCGGCGAAGAGTTTGCGGACCGCCCGCTCCGTGCCGGCGAGGGTCAACAACTTCGTGTGCTGAATCATGACCCCGAGCATGACGATGTTCATGCCCTTGGGATTGCCGAGCTCGTTGGCGATCGTCACGACCGGCGCGCGCACGATGCGCACGTCGTCGCGAAACGGCGCGATCGTCACCAGGTCGGAATTGAGCAGCAACGCCCCGCCCTTGGCCACGCTGTTTTGAAAACGCGTCAGCGAGGGGTTGTTCATCGCCACGACATACTCCGGCGCGCTCGCCACGGGGCTGGCGATCGGCTCGTCCGAGATCGACACGGTGCAGTTGGCCGAGCCGCCGCGCACCTCCGGCCCGTAGGCCGGCAGATACGTCGTGTGGTAGTCCTCGTCCATCGCCGCCGTGGTCAGGCAATAGCCGATGAACAGCACGCCTTGTCCGCCAAAACCCGAAATCAATGTCTTGATCAGCATGCGTCGCCTCCGAGCCGCGGTTCCGCGAAAACGCCAAGCTTGAACGTCTTCACCATTTCTTCTTTCACGAAGCGATGCGCCGCCGGCGGGTCCATGTGCCAGTTGGTCGGGCAGGGCGACAGGATCTCGATCAGCGAATAGCCCAAGCCCTCGATCTGGCAACGGAAGCCGCGGGCGATCGCCTTTTTCGTCTGCAGAATATGCTTCGCATCGTGGACGCTGCACCGCTCGATGTACGTCGCGCCCGGAAGCTGCGAGAGCATTTCGCAGATCAGAATCGGATATCCCGCCAGCGCCGCGTCGCGGCCGTACGGCGTGGTCGTCGTGACCTGCCCGAGCATGGTCGTCGGCGCCATCTGCCCGCCGGTCATGCCGTACACGGCATTGTTGACGTAAATGACGGTGATCTTCTCGCTGCGGTTCGCCGCATGGATCGACTCGGCCGTGCCGATCGACGCGAGATCGCCGTCGCCCTGATACGAAAAGACCACGGCGTCGGGGCGGACGCGCTTGATGCCGGTCGCCACGGCGGCGCCGCGTCCGTGCGGCGCTTCGAGCATGTCGATGTCGAGATAGTTGTACGCCAAAACGGCGCAGCCGGCCGGCGGCACGCAGATCGCCCGCTCGCGGACGCCCAATTCGTCGATCACCTCGGCGACGAGGCGGTGGATCAGGCTGTGGCCGCAGCCCGGGCAGTAATGGAACGGGACATCCAACAGCGTACGCGGACGCGCGAAGACCTGTTTCATGGCCGCGCCTCTTTCTTGATGCGGTGATAGATCTTGGCGATCGAGCGATACAACTCGACCGGCGTCGGCACCACGCCGCCCGGCCGGCCCGAGAAGTGAACCTGCGCCTCGGCCCCGACCGACAGCCGCACGTCATCAACCATCTGCCCCGTGTTCATTTCGAAAACGCAGAAATTCGTGCACGTGCGGCCGACCTCGGCGAACACTTTGCTCGGAAAGGGCCACAGCGTCTTCGGCCGGATCAAGCCGACCGCCATGCCGTCGGCCCGCGCCCGCTTGACCGCGCCTTTGGCGATCCGCGCGGCGGTGCCGAAGGCCACGACCGCCAGCTTGGCGTCCTCGGCGAACTCCGTCTCGGCCTCGGCGATTTTGCGCGAGATCAGCTCGTATTTGCGGAAGAGCTTCCAGTTGTGCTCCTCCATTTTCTGCACGTCGAGAATCAGCGACTTGATCAAGCGCGCCGGCCGGCCCTGGGCGCCGGAGATCGCGTACGGCCGCTCGGGAATCTCCCCGACCGGATGGGGCAGGATGACCGGTTCGCGGAACTGGCCGAGCATGCCGTCGCCGAGGATCATTACCGGCGTGCGGTATTTGTCCGCCAGTTCGAAGGCGCGCATCGTCGCCTGCATCAACTCCTGCACCGACGCGGGGGCGAGGACAATCACGCGGTAGTCGCCGTGGCCGCCGCCGCGCGTCGCCTGAAAATAATCCGACTGCGCCGGCGAGATGTTGCCCAGACCCGGTCCGCCGCGGTTCATGTTGACGATCACGGCCGGCAGCTCCATCGCCGCCAGGAAGCTGATGCCTTCCTGCTTCAGCGAAATGCCGGGACTGGAGGAACTCGTCATCGCCCGGACCCCGGCCGCCGACGCGCCGATGACCATGTTGATCGCCGCGATTTCGCTCTCGGCCTGGATGAACACGCCGCCGTTGCGCTGGATGTTGGCCGCCATGTACTCGGGCAACTCGTTTTGCGGCGTGATCGGATAGCCAAAGTAGGCGCGGCAGCCCGCCCGCAACGCCGCCTCGCCGATTGCCTGATTGCCGGAAAACAGGACTTTTTTACTCTCCACGGAAAACCTCGATCGCCGCGTCGGGGCAGCGGATCGCGCACAAGGCGCAGCCGTTGCAGCCGGCGTTTTCGTCGAAAACGACCGGCACGTAGCCGGCCTCGTTCAACTCGGAACCCTGACGCAACGCGTTCTTGTTGCAGACCTCAACGCATAGCAGGCACGCTTTGCAACGACCGAACGCGATAGTTATTCTTCCATTCATCTTCCATCGTCTCCGCTTGTGGGGAAATGGAGAACCACTCGAAAAGCCGATTGTCAAAACCCACGTCCTCAAGTACCGTACCATGACAATTTGCGTCACACAACCGCGAATTTCTCCTGATAGCGATTATTCGCGCCAGCGGAACGTGGCCCGAGGGTGGACGCAACTACTTGAAATGTGGGGACCTTTTGGTTCCCGCAGCCGGATTGCCGGCCCACGACGCTGGAAATCGCCGGACGGCGCCGGAAAGGGCGGATGATGATCGTCGTATTCGAAGCGCACGCGACCGAAGAGCAGATTCAGAATGTGACCGCCAAGGTGAAGGCCTTGGGCTTGGAGGTCCATCGCTCGGACGGCGTCGATCATACGGTGCTGGGCGTCGTCGGCGACCGCAAGCGTATCGCCGACATCCGCCAGTTCGCGTTTCTGCCCGGCGTGCGAGATGTTATTCCAGTATCGTCGCCCTACAAGCTGGCGAGCCGCGAATTTCACCCGGAGGACTCCGTCGTCTTCATCAAGGACGCGGCCGTCGGCGGCCCCGAAGTCGTAATGATCGCCGGCCCGTGCGCGGTCGAGAGCGAAGCGCAAATCGAAACCGTCGCCCGCGCGGTCGCGGAGTCGGGCGCGCGGCTGCTGCGCGGCGGCGCCTACAAACCGCGCACCTCGCCCTATGCGTTTCAGGGCCTGGGCGAGCCCGGGCTGGCTCTGCTGCGGCAGGCGGCGGACCGCCACGGACTGGGCGTGGTCACCGAGGTGATGACCATCGAGCAAATCCCGATCGTCGCGCGCTACGCCGATGCGCTACAGGTCGGCGCGCGGAACATGCAGAACTTCCCCCTGCTGGTCGAACTCGGCCGTTGCGGCAAGCCGGTGATGCTCAAGCGCGGCATGTCGGCGACGATCGAGGAATGGCTGATGAGCGCGGAATACATCCTCTCGTCGGGCAACGCCAACGTGATCCTCTGCGAGCGCGGCATTCGCACCTTCGAGACGGCGACGCGCAACACGCTCGACCTTTCGGCGGTGCCCGTGATCAAACACCTGTCGCACCTGCCGATCGTCGTCGATCCGAGCCACGGCGTCGGCGACCGCCGGCTCGTGCCGGCGATGGCGCGGGCCGCGGTGGCCGCCGGCGCGGACGGCGTGATGGTCGAGGTGCACCCCGACCCCGACAACGCCCTCTCCGACGGCCCGCAGGCCCTGCTGCCCGAGGAATTCACCGCGCTGATGAACCGCTGCCGCATCATCGCGACCACGCTCGGCCGCAAGATCGCCAAGGGCGCCTGACGTGCCGCCGGAAACCGCCGCGATCGTCGGGTGCGGGCTGATCGGCGGCTCGCTGGCCCTCGCGCTCAAACGGCGCCGGCCGCCGTGGCGCGTCGTCTGCCTCGATCTTCCGGACCGGCTCGACGCGATCCGCGACATGCAGGCCGGCGACGTGGTCGCGCCGCTCGCCGAGGCGGCGGCGCATCTGCCGCAGTGCGGGCTCGTCGTGCTGGCCTGCCCGGTCGAGGCGATGATCGCCGTGCTCGACCACGTGGCGCCGCATCTGGCGCCGGGCACGATCGTCGTCGACGTCGGCAGCGTCAAAACGCCGATCGTGCGGCACGCCTGGTCGGTCATGCCGCCGGGCGTCTGGTTCGTCGGCGGCCACCCGATCGCCGGCCGCGAAGTGTCGGGCGTCGCGAACGCCGACGCGTTGCTGTTCAATCAGCGGGCATTTTTTCTCTGTCCGTCGCCGGACACCCCGCCGGCCGCGCTGCTCAAATTGCTCGGCGTTGTCGAAGACCTGCTGGCGATCCCGGTGACGATCGAGCCCGAAGAGCACGATCGGCTGCTGGCGGCCGTCAGCCATGCGCCGCAGATCCTGGCCGTGGCCTTGATGCACGCCGCGATGACAGCGGACAAGACCCACGACCTGCTCGAGAAGGCCGCCGGGCGCGGCTTCCTCGACATGACCCGCATCGCTGCTTCGGACGTCGGCGTCTGGCGCGGGATTCTCGCGGCGAATCGCGCAGCGATCGACGAAGCGCTCGATCGGTTCGAATCCAGCCTCGCCGAGGTGCGCCGCGGCCTGGGCGGCGACGACCTCGAGCGGCTCTGGACCGAGGCCGCCGAACGCCGCCGGCGGATGACGCCGGAAAGCGCGCCGCGCCCGCGCCGCGGCGAACTGCGCAAGCTGGTCGATCAGTATGACGAGCAGTTGCTGAAGACGGTCGGGGCGCGGCTGCGGGCCGTGCGGCAGATCGGCCGCGAAAAGGCGCGCCGCAACGAGCCGGTCCTTGATCCGGATCGTGAGCGGCGCCTGCTGGCCGACCGGTTGGCGTGGGCGGAGGCGTGCGACGTGCCGCCGGACCTGGTGCAAGAACTGTTCGCGCTGTTGATGAAACACAGCCGGCAGATGCAGGCGCAGATGAAAGACCCGAAAAAAACCACCTGACGCATCGGCGGGAAGGGCAGCGGAATCATGCTCGTCATTTTGAAACCGGATTGCCGCGCGAGCGACAAGCAGAATCTGATGGAGTTCCTGCAAGCCGCCGGCTGCCGCGTGGTCGAGTTGAACTACGGCGAAGAGCCGTGCGTCGGCGCGGTCGGCGGCGACGCGATCGACCCGCTGCGGTTGCAGCTTTTCCCCGGCGTGTCGCGCGTTGTGCGCCTGTCCAAACCGTACAAACTTGCCAGCCGCGAGATTCACCCGGCCGACACGGTCGTGAAAATCGGCGGCGTCGCGGTGGGCGGCGCCCGGTTCGTGGTCATCGCCGGCCCCTGCGCGGTTGAAAGCGAAGAGCAGATTCTGCGCGCGGCAGAGATCGTCAAAGCCAGCGGCGCGGTCATTCTGCGCGGCGGCGCCTACAAGCCGCGGACGTCGCCGTACGCTTTCCAGGGCCTCGGCGAAGAGGGTCTGCGCCTGCTGGCGAAGGCGCGCGAACACACGGGTCTGCCGGTCGTGTCGGAGATCACCTCGCCGGAGTACATCGACCTGATGGTGAAATATTGCGACGCGCTGCAGGTCGGCGCCCGCAACATGCAGAATTTCGAACTGCTCAAGCGCGTCGGCCAGGCGGGCCTGCCCGTGGTGCTCAAACGCGGCATGTCGGCGACGATCGAGGATTGGCTGATGGCGGCGGAGTACATCCTCGCGCAGGGCAACCCGAATATCGTGCTGTGCGAACGCGGCATCCGCACGTTCGAGACGCTGACGCGCAACACGCTCGACATCTCGGCCGTGCCGATGCTCAAGGAACTGACGCACCTGCCGATCATCATCGACCCCAGCCACGCCACGGGCTTGCGCAACAAGGTGATGCCGCTGGCGCGCGCGGCCGCGGCGTGCGGCGCCGACGGCCTGATGGTCGAGGTCCATCCGCGGCCGGACGAGGCGCTGTCCGACGGCCCGCAGTCGCTCTACCCGGAGCAATTCGAGCGCTTGATGCGCGAAATCCAGGCCATCTGCCCGATCGTCGGCCGCCAACTCGACATGAACCTCGCCGTCAGCCGCCTGTCCGCGGGCCCGCCCGACGCGCGCCGGGTGGCGTACCAGGGCGCGCGGGGCGCGTTTTCCGAGCGCGCCGCCCGCCACTTCTTCGGCGACGACATCGTGGCGCTGCCGTGCGAGACGTTCGACGACGTGTTCGACACGTTGGCGCGGGGCGATGCCGCGTCGGCGGTCGTGCCGCTGGAAAACAGCAGCGGCGGCTCCGTGCACGAGGTCTACGATCTGCTGGTGCAGCATCGCGACATCCGCATTCACGGGGAGTTGCGGCTGCGGATCAGCCAGAACCTGATCGGCCATCCGGGCGCGACCCTCGACCAGATCCGCCGCGTCTATTCCCATTCGCAGGGCCTGACGCAATGCCGCCGCTACCTGCGCGCCCACGCCGATTGGGAGGCGATCCCGACCCTCGACACCGCCGGCGCGGTCGAATTCGTCAAGAAACGCGGCGACCCGGCCGAGGCGGCGATCGCCAGCGGCGAATCGGCGACGATTTACGGCATGAAGATTCTCGCCGACTCGATCGAAGACCTCTCGGCCAACTACACGCGCTTCGCCGTGATCCGCCGCGGCGAGGACGCGCTCGACCGGCCCAACAAGATTTCGCTGGTCTACGCCACGGCGGACCGCCCGGGCGCGCTGCTGTCCACGCTGAACGATTTCGCCGCCCACGGCGTCAATCTCTCGAAGCTGGAATCGCGGCCGATCCTCGGCAATCCGCTCGAACACATGTTTTACGTCGATCTGGATCTCGACCCGGAAACGCCGGCCTTCGACGAGCTCCTCGAAGAGTTGAAGAAGAAGACCGTGCTGCTGCTCGACCTTGGCCACTACCGCAAGGCGGAGCACCGCATCGATCAGTGAAGCGCGCGGGTCGCGAAATTCAAGCCGGCGGCGATGGTTGCCGCCCCGTGAGGTATTCGCGAATCCACGGCGCGATCTCCGGCGCCAGATAGAAACGCGGAAAGAGCAGATTCTCGTCGGCGCGGACGACGCCCTCGGCCGCCGCGCGCCGGGCCAGCGGCGTGCCGGGGTACAGCCGAATGCCGACCGTGATTTTCAGGCCGTCCAACTTCAGAGATTCGGCGAACACCAGGCTTTCCTCCACCGAGGCGCGCGTTTCGCCCGGGCCGCCGAGCAAGAGAAACCCGAAGCGGCGGATGCCGTGCTGCGCCAGCAAGGCGGCGACGCGCCGCACGTCGTCGGGCGTAAAGTGTTTGTTCAGTTCGCGCAGGATTCGCGCGCAGCCGCTCTCGAAACCGAGCGCGACCTCGACGCAGCCGGCGGCGGCCATCGCCTGCGCGAGTTCGGCCGAGAGCCGGTGCGGATAGATGATGGCGCGCCAGCGGCTGTCGAGGCCGCGCGCCGCGATGAGCCGGCACAATTCCAGCGCCTGCGACTCGGGAATGTTGAACGAGTTGTCGACGAAATAAAATTGCCGGAAGCCCGCGGCGGCGAGTTGCGCCAGGTGCTCGACCACGAGTTGCGGCGAACGCGAACGCGTGACGCGTCCCTGGATCAGCGCGGTCGAGCAGTACGAGCATTCGTTCGGGCAACCGCGGCGGCTCTGGATCGGAATCCAGATGTCGGCGTTGCCGCGCGGGACCGCGGCGAACGCCTCGGCGGCCGGCGCGGGCAGGACGGTCAGATCGGCGGCGAAAATCGCGGCCGCGGCGCCGGCGCCGCCGCGCACGTGCACGCCGGGCAGGGCGCTGGCGTCGCTGCCGCGTTCGAGTCGTTCGAGCAACAGCGGAAACACGGCCTCGCCGTCGCCGCTGACGCCGAAGTCGGCGCCGAGATAAGCGAGCGTTTCATCGGGGAAGATGCTGTAGCCCGCGCCGCCGAGCACGATCGGCGCCGACGTCGCCGCGCGGCATTCGGCGATCAACGGGCGCACTTTTTCCAACAGGAACCGCGGGCTTTCCATGTTCTGATCGTCGACGTTGCGCACCGACACGCCGATGACGCCCGGCGCGAAGGCCGCGATCGCCCGGCGCAACGCCGCCGCCGGCTCGGTCTCGAACATTAAATCGAGAAACGCGACCTCGTGCCCGGCGCGCCGCGTCGCCGCCGCCACCAGCGCGAGCCCGACCGGTATGGTCGGCATGGTGATTTTTTCGGTGTTGGCCGAGACCAGCAGCACTTTCATGGGGGCGAGGGTAACACCCGGGGGCGCGCGACGTCAAAGAAGAAGGAAAAAGGAAAAAGGAAAAAGGAAAAAGGAAAAAATCGGCCAAGCGGAACGCCTCTCGATCGCCGGCGTGCAACCGTGGCCGCCGACTATCCCGGATTGGCCGGCCGGCGCGGCATTCGCCAGACGCCCGCCGGCCTCGCTGACGACTTCGACCAACTCCTGCGCCGCGGCATCGAAGGCGTCAAATGTTTCTGGGACCGAATCGCCGCCCTATTGAACGCGTCAAAGAGTTAATCGACAAAAAGAAAGGTCAGAGTCTGCCGGTCGCGAATTGTAAAGGTTTTATTGGCGAAATTATCGCATTGCAGGAGATCCCTCGCTTCGCTCGGGATGTGAGTCGCGCTTTCAGAGATGACAATAACAACATTTATCGCCACTCGCGATCGGGTGGGGGAAGGGCGCTCCGGCAGTCTCTTTCCCTGCATGATGAACTGCCGCGGGGTATGGCGCCGACCCTTGACCGCGCGGCGCTGACGGCCCATAATAATCGGGCGCAACAATCATCTGGAAGCTGTGAATCATTATCGGCCGCTGGGGAAAGGACCGACGAAATGATAATGAGAAAACCGCTGGCGACGATCGTCGTCTTCTGCTCTCTTTTCCTCGGCGCGACTTTGGCGGCGGCCGACGATCTCGCGCAGGTTCGACAGGCGATCCGCGACAAAGGCCTGCGCTGGACCGCCGGCCCGGCGCAATTCACCGAGCAAGAAGTTCGTGCGCGGCTGGGCGTGCCCCTGCCGCTGTCCCATTCGCTGGGGTTTTGCACGGCGGCCAAATCGCCGCCCGCGAGTTGGGATTGGCGGACGCAGAATGCGGTGAGCGGCGTGCGCGATCAGGGGAGTTGCGGCAGTTGCTGGGCGTTCGCCTCGGTCGAGTGCCTGGAATCCGCGGCGATTCGGCAAGGCGGCTATCCGGCGTCGATCGACTTGTCCGAGCAGGATTTAATCTCGTGCTACAGCGGCGGCGGCAGTTGCTCCGAAGGCTCGAATCTGGACGGTCCGGCGAAGTATCTCGCAACGACGGGCATTGTCGACGAGACGTGTTTCCCGTACGGCGAGGAATCTTGGCAGTCCGGCGAACCGGTGGAAAGCTGTTCGCTGTGCTCGAACTGGCAAGCGGATTTGTACATCGTCGGCAACCACGGCACGGTGACGCAAGACGTCGATGATTTGAAAACGGCGGTTTACACCAATGGGCCGCTGGCCGTGTCATTCAAGGTGTTCGAGGATTTTGAATACTATAAAAGCGGCGTTTACTCGTACGCATACGGCCCGGTCGAAGGCGGCCACGCGGTGTTGATCGTCGGTTACAACGACGACGGCGGCTATTTTATCGTCAAGAACTCGTGGGGGGCGTCGTGGGGCATGAACGGCTACTTCGAAATCGCGTACGGCGAAGTCGCCGGGATCACGGATTTCGGGGCCGATGCGCAATGGATGGGCTTCGGCTCCGGGCCGGCCGCGCTCGCCTGCAATTCGAGTAGTTGTCCGAACGGCTGCTGCGACGCGTATGGATGCGAGACCGGCGCCGACAATGCCGCGTGCGGCACGGGCGGCAATCCGTGCGCGGCGTGCAGCGGTTCGGGAGAGGTGTGCGATCCCACCCAAAAAAGCTGCGTGGCTTGCGCGGCGAACAGTTGCCCGTCCGGTTGCTGCGATGCGTTTGGTTGCGAGACCGGCGCCGGCGATTCGACTTGCGGCGCGGGGGGCAATGCGTGCGTCGATTGCGCCGTTTCGGGACGGACCTGCAATTCGCACAGTTGCGTGGCTTGCGATTCGACTAGTTGCCCGAACGGCTGCTGCGACGTGAACGGTTGCGAGCCGGGCGGCGCCAACGGGGCCTGCGGCTCGGGCGGCAATGCGTGCGTCGATTGCGCGGCTTCGGGTCAGACCTGCGCGGCAAACGGTTGCAGCCCGACGTCTTGGTCGGAAATGACGAGCGGGGCGACGGCCGACACGACTTTGCGCAGCGTTTGGGGAAGCTCTCCTTCGGACGTGTTCGCGGCTGGATACGAGGTGAATTACGCCGCGAATACCCTCGCGGCGGCGATTTTGCACTACGACGGTTCCTCTTGGTCGACGACGGCGAGCGTGACGGCGGCGACGGCTTATATGAACGGCGTTTGGGGGAACTCCTCTTCGGACGTGTTCGCGGTGGGACGCACGAGTTCATTCGCGGCGATAATTTTGCACTATGACGGTTCCTCCTGGACGACGATGGCGAGCGGGGCGTCCGGCTTTGCGGCCTTGGCGGGCGTTTGGGGAAGCTCTTCCTCGGACGTGTTCGCGGTGGGCGAGGAATATGCCGAGAGTGGCGGCGGGATTGCCGCGGGCGCAAATCTGATCCTGCACTATAACGGCGCCTCGTGGTCGGCGGCGCCATGCGGGACGGCGACGGCGTATTTGAACGGCGTTTGGGGAAGCTCCGCTTCGAACGTGTTCGCGGTGGGCGTCATGAACACGAGTTCGCTCACGGCGGTGATTTTGCACTACGACGGTTCCTCATGGTCGGCGATGCCGAATGGGTCGCCCGGCTACGCGGAGTTGCGGGGCGTTTGGGGGATCTCTCCCACGGACGTGTTCGCCGTGGGCAGTGGTTACGAAGCTTCCGGATCCTCTTATATTCCGACCGGAAATGTGATCCTGCACTACGACGGCGCCTCATGGTCGACGCTGGCGAACGGGTCGACGACGGCGTTGTACGGCGTTTGGGGAAGTTCTGCCACGAACGTATTGGCTGCGGGGTTTCTCATGGCGAACGGCGCGCCGGCGATATTGTCATACGACGGTTCTTCTTGGCCGGCCATGGCGATAACGCCAGTGGCGCCGGGAATTCTGTATGGGATCTGGGGAAGCTCGTCGGCCGACGTATTCGCCGTGGGCGCCTACGGCGCAATTTTGCATTACAGCGCTTCGCCGGACGACGACGATGACAACGACGACAACGATTCGGCCGCCGACGACGACGCGGTCGATGACGATTCATCGCCCGCGGGGCGAACAGGTCAGAGCGAACAGCCCAGCGGATGCGGGTGCTGAGGCAATAGGGCAAGACGCCAATCGTCAGGGCGAACGCAAGGTTCGCCTGCACGATCTTAAAGTGGACAGCCGAGTGATTCTCCCGCCCGTGCGTCGGTCGGCGATGCTCGGTTGTTTTTGCACAGTGTAAAGTAACACTTGACACTTTCTTCAATTCGTGTATGATCGCCTCGGATCGAACGAAAAGGCGAAAGGGGCAAGTTCCGATGACGCCAAGAAAACGGGACCCGCGGACCGCGACTTCCGACGGCCGGCCATATCTGAAAATGAAAGAGCTTTCGGCGGCCGTGGCGCTGCCGAAATCCACGATCCTGCATTACCTCAACGAAGGGCTGCTTTTCGAGCCCATCAAGGCGGAAACGAACATGGCCTACTACCATCCGGACTGCGTCGAACGCATCGACCAGATCAAGCAACTGCAACGGCGCTTTCGCCTGCCGCTGGCGACGATCCGCGTGCTGCTGCAGAAGCAGGCGCCGGGCGTCGACGTGATGTCGCTCGCCGAGTTTCAAGAGGTCGTGTTTGGGCCGGCGGACCGGCCGTTGCTCGACGTTGCCGAATTTTGCCGCAGCACGGGGTTGTCGCCGGCGGAAGTCGCCGAGGAAATCGGCGCGGGCGTGCTGGCGCCGCTGCAGGCCGGCAAGTTCGACGCCGACGACGCGGCGATCGGCCGCACGCGCTGCGAGGCGCGGCGGGTCGGCATCGCCCCGGCCGACGTGACCTATTACCGCCGCCTCGCCGAGGAGCTGGTCGATCAGGAGATGGCGCTGCGCGACCGGGTCGTAGCGAATCTGCCGCCGAACGAAAACGCCGCGGTGACGATGAAAATGACCCAGTCCGCGCAGGCAATGCGCGCCTATGCGTTCCAGCGGGCGTTTCAACGCCGCATTATCGGTTTCCAAAACGCCGGCCGCGCGCGCGGCGGCAAGCGCGGAAAAAAGGAGAGGCCGTCATGAAAATTGTGATCTTGGGGGGCAGTCCGAAAGGCGAAATCAGCGTCACGCGGCAATATGTCGAATTCGTCCGGCGGGAATTCCCGCAGCATGAATACCAGGAATTTCAGATTTCGCAGCACATTCGCCGGTACGAAAACGATCGGCCGGCGTTCGACGAGGTCATCGCCGCGATCCGCGCCGCCGACGGCGTGCTCTGGGCCGTGCCGCTGTACGTTTATCTCGTCCCCTCGCAGTACAAGCGCTTCATCGAACTTATTGGGGAACGCGGCGCGCAAGAGGCGTTCCGCGGCAAGTACGCCGCGGCGTTGACGACCTCGATTCACTTTTTCGATCACACGGCGCACGAATATCTGCGCGGCGTGGCCGAAGACCTGGGCATGAAGTTCGTCGGCGGCCATTCGCCGGAAATGAGCGATTTGCTGCGGCCCGAAGGCCGGCGGCTGACGCGCCTGTTCGCCGAGCATTTGTTCGCCGCGATCGCCGAGCGGTGGCCGCTGCCGCGCCGCTACGCGCCGGCGACGCCGCCCGCGTTGCGCTACGCGCCCGGCGTCTTCGGGAAAGCGGTCGACGCCCGCGGCAAGAAAATTCTCGTGCTGCACGACGCCCAAGATGGCGACACCAATCTGGCGCGCATGATCGGCCGCGTGCAGAGCGCATTCGGCGGCGCGGCCGAGGTCGTCAATTTGCGCGACGTGGACCTCAAAGGCGGCTGCCTCGGCTGCCTGCAATGCGCGTGGGACAACACCTGCGTCTACGCGGGCCAGGACGGCAACAACGAATTGCACGCGGCGAAAATCGCGCCGGCGGAGATCGTCGTTTTCGGCGCGAGCATCGTCGATCGGTATCTTTCATCGCGCTGGAAGATGTTTTTCGACCGCGCGTTTTTCCATAACCATGTCCCCTGGCTCGGCGGCAAACACCTCGCGTGGGTGATCTCCGGGCCGCTCGCGCAAAACGCGAATCTGCGCCAGATCCTGCAAAGCACGCCGGAATGGCAAGGGGCCGACCTGGTCGATTTCGTCACCGACGAAACGGCGGAATCCGTCGACCTCGATCGGCAGTTGGACAACCTCGCGGCGCGGCTCGTGCGGCAGGCCGAGGAGAAATATATCCCCACCGGCACGTATCTCGCCGTCGGCGGCAAGAAGATTTTCCGCGACAGCGTCGCTGGCCGCATGCGGCTGATTTTCCATGCCGACCACGTGTATTTCAAGAAACATGGCTGGTACGACTTTCCGCATAGGAAATATCGCCAGCGGCTGCTCAATGCGGCGCTGGCGCCGTTGTTCTGGATTCCCGTGTTCCGCAAGCGCTTTTACCAAATCGGAATTAAGCCCGGCATGATCCGGCCGCTGGAAAACATGCTGGCGCGGCGACAGTGAGGAGTGACGAGTTACGAATTACGAGCTGCGAGTTCCGGGCGGTCAGTTGCCGGCATTCGCGTAAATGCGCGGTTGCGTCAGACGTAAATAATGCCGAATTCGCGTGCATTCGCGGTTTCATTTTCCCAACTTCGCGGTTCACTCGCGGTGGACACGCCGGGCTGGTTCGCCACGCCGGCCGTGGTTAGAATGCGCGCCGATTTCGACGGAGGAATCGGCCGCGGCGATGGCGACCAACGACAGCAAGCCCACCGGCCCGACCGGCCTCAAATTCGCGCTCCGTGCGCTGCGTGGGCGCAATTACCGGCTGTTCTTCGCCGGCCAGGGCATTTCGCTGATCGGCACCTGGATGCAGCGCATCGCCGTCAATTGGCTCGTCTATCGCATGACCGGCTCGCCGTTTTTGCTCGGCATGACCACATTCTGCAGCCAATTGCCGATTTTCATCGCGGCGCCGTTTGCCGGCGAAGTGGCCGACCGGATCGACCGGCGGCGGATCATGGTCGCGACGCAGGTGTTCTCATTGGTCCAGGCGTTGGCGCTCGCCGCGCTTACGCTGACGGGCCGCATCGAAGTGTGGCACGTCATGGCGCTGAGCGTGATGCTCGGCGTGATCAACGGCTTCGACGTGCCGACGCGGCAATCGTTCGTCATCGAGATGGTCGACCGCCGCGAGGACCTCGGCAACGCGATCGCGCTCAATTCGGTGATGTTCAACGGCGCGCGGCTGATCGGCCCGTCCGTCGCGGGGCTGCTGATCGCGACGATGGGCGAGGGCGTGTGCTTTCTCGTCAACGGCTTGAGCTACATCGCGGTCATCGGCTCGCTGCTGGCGATGCGGCTCGCGCGCCGGCCCGCGGCCGCGGCGCCCGGGCCCGTTTTTGCGCGCCTCGCCGAAGGCTTCGCGTACGCCTGGGCATCGGCGCCGATCCGCTCGATCCTTGCGGTCCTGGCGTTGACGAGCCTGATGGGCATGCCCTACGTGGTGCTGCTGCCGATCGTCGCCAAAGACATTTTGCATGGCGGCGCGCACACGCTCGGCTTTCTGACCGGCGCAACCGGCGTGGGGGCCATTGCGGGCGCGCTATATCTCGCGTCGCGCAAGAGCGTCGTCGGCCTGGTCCCCGTGATCGCCCTGGCCGGCGGCGCGTTCGGCCTGGCCCTGGCGGCCTTTTCGTTTTCGCGATGGTTCTGGCTCAGCGCGCCGGTGTTGGTGCTCGTCGGTTTTACGATGATGATCCAGATGGCCTCGTGCAACACCGTTTTGCAGACGATCACCGCCGACGAAAAGCGCGGCCGCGTGATGAGCATGTATGCGATGGCCTTCATGGGCACGGCGCCGTTCGGTTCGTTGCTGGCTGGCGCGCTCGCGGCGCGGATCGGCACGCCGATCACGCTGCTGCTCAGCGGCGCCGCATGCGTCATCGGCGCCGGCTGGTTCGCCGCGCGGATGCCGGCGATGCGCCGCGCGATCCGCCCCATTTACCTTGCCAAGGGCATTCCTATTTGACAGTTCGACGCCGCCCGTGCAAACTGGCGCCTCCTTGTGAGATCATTGCCGCGTTCGATATCGGCGCTGATGTGTGCGGCGCCCTGTGGTTTTTTTGACGATTTCGGCAAAAAAAGGCGGATCCATGACGACGGACTTCGCAGGCGGGTGGGAACCGTGACAAAACCGACGACAACCGGCCGCCACGCGGCAAAAGCGGCGGACGCCGGGCGGACCAATACGCCGCGGCGGCCGGTCGACGACTCGTTGGGCGACAGCGACGTCCTGTTTCGCGCCAGCTTCGATCAGTCGCCGATCGGCGCCGTGATCGTGTCGCTCGAATTCCGGTTCGTGCGCGCGAACGGCGCCTTTTGCGCGATGATCGGCTATTCGGAAGCCGAACTGGCAACCATGAATTTCGCGCAGATCACGCATCCGGAGCACCGCGAGGCCGACCTCGCGCAGGTGCTGCGCCTGAAGAACGGCGAAATCGAACAATACATCGCGGACAAGCGCTACATCCGCAAGGACGGCGCCGTCGTCTGGGGCCGCGTCTTCGCCCGGCTGGTCAAAGACGCCGCCGGCGTTGCGCGCAGTTTTCTCACGATGATCGAGGACATCACGGACCTGAAAAACATGGCGGAGCGCTTGCGGGAAAGCGAAAAACAACTCCGCCAGATCATCGATCTCGTGCCGCACATGATCTTCGTCAAGGATTGGAACGGGAAGTTTCTGCTGGCCAATCGCGCGACCGCCGAATTGTACAATACGCCGATTCGCAACCTCGTCGGCAAATCGCACGCGGAGTTTCACCGCGACGAGAACCAATTGCGCCAGATGTTGGCCGACGACCGCGAGGTCATGACGGAAAGACAGACCCGGCTCATCGCCGAACAGCCGTGCACCGACGCGTTCGGCAAGTTGCATTTTCTGCAAACGACAAAAGTGCCCTTTTTCGCGGCCGGCGACGCGGCGCCCGCGGTCCTCGGGATCGCCATCGACATCACCGAGCGCAAATGGGCGGAGGCCGCGCTGCGCGACAGCGAAGAGAAATATCGCCTGTTGGCCGAGAACGCGTCGGACGTCATCTGGATCATGGACCTGCGGCTGCGGTACACCTACGTCAGCCCGTCCGTCTTTCGCCTGCGGGGTTACACGGCCGCCGAGGCGATGTTGCAGAGCCTGGAAGAGACGTTGACCCCCGCATCGGCGGATTTGGCGGAGCAGGCATTTATCGAGGAATGGACGCGGGAGCAGCAAGGCGGGGCGCCGCCGTACGTCGATCGGACGCTCGAGTTGGAGCAGAAGTGCAAAGACGGGTCCGCGATCTGGACCGAAGTCCGCATGGGCTTCATGCGCAGCGCCGACGGGGCGCCGACCGGCATCCTCGGGGTGTCGCGCGACATCACCCAGCGCCGGCGGGCCGAGGACGAGCGGCTCAAGCTGGAAGCGCAGTTGCGCCACCAGCAAAAGCTGGAATCGATCGGGACGTTGGCGAGCGGCGTGGCCCACGAAATCAACAATCCGCTGACCGGCATTATGAACTACGCCGAACTGATTCAACTGTGGGCGCCGGCCGACGAAAAAGTCCGCGTCTGGGCGGAAAAGATCATCAAGGAAAGCCAGCGGGTCGCCGCGATCGTCCGCAACCTGCTGGCGTTTGCCCGCGAGGAGACGGAAAACCACAGCCTGGGCGACATGCGCGACATCGTCACCGCGTCGCTCAATCTGCTGACGGCCGTCTTGCGCAAAGACCAGATCGCGCTGACCGTCGAGATCGCGGAGAATCTGCCGCCGGTGCGGTGCCGCAGCCAGCACCTGCAGCAAGTCATCGTCAACCTGGTCACCAACGCCCGCGATTCGCTCAACGAACGTTACCCGGGGTACGACGCGAACAAGACGCTGGCGGTGCGCGTCGAGCGGATGGAAAGGGGAGGGCGGCCGTGGATCCGCACGGTCGTCGAGGATCACGGCCTGGGCATCGCCGAGGACACGCAGCGGCGCATCTTCGATCCGTTTTTCACGACCAAGCCGCGCCATCTCGGCACGGGCCTCGGTCTTTCGATCAGCCATGGCATTGTGGCGGAGCACAAGGGCGAGATCCGGGTGGAGAGCGAACCGGGCGATTTCGCCCGCTTTGTCGTCGATTTGCCCGCTGCCGAATTATAGGCGTCCCAGTTTCCCGCCGTTCACCTATCGGTCGGGCCGCGTCCTATCTCAAACCGCGGGGATTCGGATGGCACACATGCAGGCAGCGGCCACAGTAGTCGACCCAATCGATTGCGTGCTGCATTTCATGTTGAACGATCGCGTCGACCGGGTGCTTGACGTACGCCTTGGCGATCGCCCGCACCATGTCGCCGTGCGTGAGCCGGCCCGCGCGGTCCGGCAGGGGTTCGTTGATAATGCCGCCCGTGTCCGGGTGAAAGCCCATGATGCAGTAGTGGCAACGGTATTTGTCGACGCGCGCATACGTGATGGCCATGCCGTCAATCGCCGTGGTCTCTTCAAATTCTTTCCGCAACGCCCCGCTCGGGCAGGCGGCCAGGCACTTGTCGCAGCGGTCGCATAGGCTCGGCCGGCGGCGCATGGCGTCGGGCGCCAGTTCGGCGGTCGTGAGGATCGTGACGAAGCGCGCGCGCGTGCCGTATTTCTCGGTAAGCACGAGGCCCGAGTAGCCGAATTCGCCCAGACCGGCGGCGACAGCGGCGTGCCGGTGCGAAAACTCGGCCGCCTGGCGGCGATAGTCCATCTCTTTCGGATAGACTGTCGGCACGAACGGGAGAGCGAGGAACCCCGCATCTTCGAGCGCGTTCGCCAGGCGAAAGGCGGCATGGCCCAATTCTTTGTTGACGATCGCGTAGCCGTAATATTGATACGGATAAACACCGCGGCGCCACTGCAGCGCGGTCGCCTCCGGGAAATGCCGCCCGAGCACGACGACCGATTTCACGTCGGGCAGATAATCCGTCGGCCGAAAGCCTTCCGGCGCGCCGGCCAGCCGCGCCGCCGGCGAGACGCCGAAGAGGTCCACGCCGGCCGCTTCCGCGACGCGACGGAGGCTGGACTTGAGTTGACGCGCCATGGTTCGCTCTCCTTCCGGTCGACCGCCGCGACGCGGCCGACGCCGCATGGCGGCGACACAAAGAACGCCCGGGCGGCGCCGATCGAAACACGTATTTTCTCATAGATCACCGGGAAACGGAAATTGATCGCGGCACGGTGGCGCTCGCGGTTTCCAGAATCAGTTTCTTCGCGTGAGAACCCGCGCTACATTTCGTCCAATAAATGACAGACCATGTGCAGAATCGCCGTGTGAATTTCCTGCACCAACGGCGTTTCGGCGGCCGGGACCACAAACAGGATGTCGCACCCGCCGGCCATCAGGCTGCCGTCGCGCCCGACCAGACCGATGACCGTCATGCCGCGGCTCTTCGCCGCCCCGACGCCGGCCAGCACGTTCGGCGATTTGCCGCTGGTCGAAATCGCCCAGGCGATGTCGCCTTTTTGCCCGAGCGCTTCAATCTGGCGGGCGAAAACCGCCTCGTAACCGTAGTCGTTTGCGATGCAGGTCAGCACGGACGTGTCGGTCGAGAGCGCAATCGCGGGCAGGGCGCGACGTTCGCGGATGAACCGGCCGACCAATTCGCCGGCGAGATGTTGCGCGTCGGCGGCGCTGCCCCCGTTGCCAAAGGCGAGCAGCTTGCCGCCGGCGGCCAGCGTGCGCGCGATCGCCGCCGCCGCCGCGCGCAATTTCGCGTCGTTTTCGGTGAAAAACCTGACGCGCAGGTCCGCGCCGCGCCGCGCGTATTCGGCGATGTCGAAGGCCATGGCCGCCCCTTTCGCCTAGAGTTTTTCGAGCGGATTGATCGGCTTCGAGTTGCGCCGCAGCCGAATCTCGTCGTCGAGCCAGGCGACGAACTCGGCGAACGGCATCGTCTTTTGTTCCTTGACCCCGTAGCGCCGCAGCGTGACGGTTTCGTTCTCTTTTTCGCGCCCGCCGAGGACCAGCACGTTCGGGACCTTCGCCGTCGACGCGTTGCGGATTTTTTTGTTGAACGAATCGTGCGAATCGTCCACCTCGACGCGCACGAAGCGGTCGTGCAGTTCCTTGCGCAGCTTGACCGCATATTCGTACATCTCCGGCGCAACCGGCACGATCAGCACTTGCAGCGGCGCCAGCCACGTCGGGAACGCGCCGCCATAGTGCTCGATCAGGAAACTGATGAAGCGCTCGTGCGTGCCCAGCGGCGCGCGGTGAATGATATACGGAATCTTTTCCTGCCCGTCGCGGCCGATGTAGCGCAGGCTGAAGCGCTGGCCGCTGGTGAAATCGAGCTGGTTCGTCGAGGCCGTTTCCTCGCGGCCGATGACGTTGGTGACCTGAAAGTCGATCTTCGGCCCGTAGAACGCCGCCTCGCCGGCGACCTCTTCGTAGGGCAGGCCGATTTCCTTCAGCACGTCGCGCATGGTGACGATCGTGCTGTCCCACAGCGCCGCGTTTTCGACGAATTTGTCTTTCGTCAGGTCATGGGTCGATAGCCGCACCCAATAATTCTCCATGCCGAACAGGTCGTAATAATACTTGTGCAGGTCCATGACCTTGACGAGTTCTTCGAGCAGGCGCTCGTCGTCGACGTACAGGTGCGCGTCGTTCATCGTCATGCCGCGCACGCGCAGCAGGCCCGCGAGTTCGCCCGATTTCTCGAAGCGGTAAACGCTGCCGTACTCCGACAGCCGCAGCGGCAGATCGCGATACGAGTGCGCCACGGTGCGGTAGATCATGTGGTGGTGCGGGCAGTTCATCGGCTTCATGAAATACTGTTCGTTGTCGAGCTCCATCGGCGGGTACATCGAATCTTTGTAGTGCTCGAGGTGGCCCGAAATCTCGTAGAGTTCGCCGCGGGTAATGTGCGGCGTATTGACGAATTTGTATTCCTGCCGGAACTCCGCCTCGTAGGCGAGCTTTTCCAATTCGCGCCGGATCGCGCCGCCGTTTGGCAGCCACAGCGGCAGGCCTTTGCCGACCTCCTCGGCAATCGTGAATATCTGCAATTCCTTGCCGAGTTTCCGGTGATCGCGTTCCTGCGCGATCGCGCGCCGTTTCTTGAAAAGATCGAGCTCCTCTTTGGTCGCGAACGCCAGGCCGTAGATGCGCGTCATCATGACGTTGTGTTCGTCGCCGCGCCAGTACGCGCCGGCGATGCTGTCGAGCTCGAACGCGTCGGCCGGAATCTGATTTGTGCTTTCGACGTGCGGGCCCTCGCACATGTCGACGAAGGGTCCCGATTTGTAAAAGCTGATCGCTTCGCCGGCCGCCAGGTATTCGCGGCACATCTCGATCTTGTACGGCTCGTGCGCCGCCTCCAGCTTTTGCAGCGCCTCGTCGCCCGGCAACTCGAAGCGCTCGAACGCAATATTTTGCTTGACGAAATGCTTCATCCGCTTTTCGAGCTTCGGCAAATCTTCCAGCGTGATCGGCGTCGGAAATACGAAATCGTAATAAAAGCCGGTGTCGATCGGCGGCCCGATGCCCAGTTGCGCGTCCGGGTGCAGTTCCTTCACTGCCGTCGCCAGGACGTGCGACAGGCTGTGGCGCATGCGATACAATTTGTCGTCGACGTGTTCTTTCATGTTAAACTCCTCTCTTCCCCCCAACCTCGGGGGAACGGTGACGCGATACTATAACGAGATTGAAGTCGCCGGAATAGAGGCTCGGAAGTCGATAACTCGGGAAATATGGAGGCCGAAAGGCTGACACTACCGGGAGGGCGATTCGGCATGTTTCATTTTCGCTATTGACGCTGCCGCCCCTCGTTCTGCATTCTATCGGTGTGCAATCAGGGTCGACGAGGGTTGGATGAATCGAAACTTCACCGTGCCGCGCGAAGCTGTGGCAGAATTTTGCCGGAAATGGCGCATCGCGGAATTCGCGCTTTTCGGATCGGTCTTGCGAGAAGATTTTTCCCCACGGAGCGACGTCGATGTGCTGGTCACGTTCTCCGATGACGCTCGCTGGTCGCTGTTCGATTTTAATGCGATGCGCGAGGAGTTGACCGCGATCTTCGGCCGGAATGTGGATCTCGTGAGCCGTCGCGGTTTGGAGCGGAGTCGAAATTATCTGCGCCGCGAGGCCATTCTCGGCTCGCTCGAGATTCTGTATGCCGCGTGACCGCGTTTATCTGCTCGACATCTTGGAGGCCGCGCGCGGCGCGATGCGGTATGTTGCAGGCAAGACACGGACGGAGTTCATGTCGGACGAGCAGTGCCAGGATGCCGTGATTCGTCGACTGGAAATTGTCGGCGAGGCCGCGCGACGGGTCTCGGACGAGGCCCGCCGCCAGCATGATTCCGTTCCCTGGCGAGACATCGTCGGCTTTCGCAATGTTCTGATTCATCAATATGACGGCGTGGATCTGACGCTGGTTTGGGAAACCGTCCAGAATCAGCTTCCGCTTTTGATCGAGACTCTCGAAAAAATCATCGAATCAGAATCCGCGTGACGCCGGTTTTGTGTGGACGCTGCAATCCACGATGGGCCCCGCCGCGCATCGTCGCCACGCTTGCCGCGTGGCCGCAGTCGCTCAGCCTCCCGGTCTCTCACTCTCTCAGCCCCCCAGTCGCCCAGTCTCTCGCAGCCTCTCAGCCTCTTTTAAGACCGCCCCGGTTTTCCTTAGGGCGTACGGCGGCACGGCGCCCTCGGGCAGGCCGAGCAGCAATTCGGCGAGCCGCGCCGGGCGGACAGCGGCTTCGCTGTGCGTGTGGCGCACGCGGAACACCAGCGCGTCGCCGGCGACGGTCGCCTGCTCGACGAGCGGCCGGGCGTCGACGGTCTTCGTTCGGTTTTTCCGCGTCACCGCTTGCGGGCAGGCGTCGCGCGCTAGAAACGCGGCGACGGCCGCGGCGAAATCGCCCGCCGGCAGGCCGGTCAGGTCCACGTGGAACTCGAAACCGACGATGACCTCGAACAGGCCCGGCGCGTTCTCCGGCGGGCGGCGAACTTCCAAGACCGCCAGGCCGAACGGCAGGGCGTCGCCGAGCCGCGCCGCGAGTTCGTCGTCGGCGACGGGCTCGTCGAGCGCCAGGTCCACCCACTCCGCAACGCTGGCCGCGCCGACGGCCAGCGGTGGGCCGAAGGCGAGGCGCGGCAGCGGGTGAAAGCCCTCGCCGTACGGCACGGGCAGGTCGGCCCGGCGCAAGGCGCGCGAGAAGATCTTCACCAGCTCGAGGTGCGACAGCCATTTGGCCGGGCCGTCCTTGCCGAAGCGCACCCAGCGGCGATGGCGCGGCGGCGACGTGGCGGACGCGACCTTCTTGATTTGCGGCGGGCCGAGTTCCGCCGCGGGCGGGGTGAATTGCGCGGCGACGGCGCCGCCGCAGACGCCGCAGCTTTGGCATTGGCCGGTGCGGCAGTCGGGGGTGATCTCGCCGGCGAGGGCGCGATCGCGTTCGGCGCGGAAGAACTCGGGCGTCACGCCGATGTCGACGCCGGACCACGGCAGCGGCTCGTCGTCGCCGAACGAGCGCGTCGCGAGCGCGGTCAGATCGAGGCCGGCGTCGGCGAAGGCGCGGGTCCATTGGCGAAAATCGAAGTGTTCGGTCCAGCCGGCGAAGCGCGCGCCGGCGCGGTAGGCGCGTTCGACGGCGTCGGCGACGCGGCCGTCGGCGCGGGCCAGCGCCGCTTCGAGCAGGCTCATATCCGACTGCGGCCGGCGGAAGGTCACGCCGCCGCGGAACAGGCCCTCGGGCAACAGCGCCAGGCGCGCGCGGAGTTCGTCGGGGGCCGCCAGGCCGAAGCGTTCGAACGGCGTGTACGGCTTGGGCACGAAGATGCTGACCGTGACGTTGACGCGGGCGCGGGCGCGGCGGCGGCGGCCGGCGCGGAAGACGCGTTCGACCAGCGCCGGAATCGCCGCGACGTCGGCCGCCGTTTCGGTGGGCAGGCCGATCATGAAGTACAGCTTGAGCAGTTCCCAGCCGGCGGCGAAAACGCGGTCGGCCGAATCGACGATCTCGTCGTCGGCGATCGGCTTGTTGAGGGCGCGCCGCAGCCGTTCGGTCCCCGCCTCGGGCGCGATCGTGAACCCGGTGCGGCGCACCTGGCCGATCGACGCCGCCAGTTCGCCGCGCAGCGATTCGACGCGCAGGCTCGGCAGCGACATCGCCACGCGGGCCGGCGCGAGCTCCGCCGTGAGGTAGGGCAGCACGGTTTGCACGGGCGACCAGTCGCCGGTCGAGAGCGACAGGAAGCTGACCTCGTCGTGGCCCGTCGCCGCCAGACCCCGGCGCGTCAGCTCAACGACCTTCGGCCCGCTGCGTTCGCGCGCCGGCCGGTAGAAGTAGCCCGCCTGGCAGAAGCGGCAGCCGCGCAGGCAGCCGCGCATGACCTCGATCGCCAGCCGATCGTGCACCGCCGGCGCGTTCGACAGCAGCGCGGCGCACGGGGCCGGCGCGGTTTCGAGATCCGTCTCGATCTGCCGCCGGACCCGCGGCGGCTCGCCCGGCGCCAGGTCGAAGCCGGCGAACGCGTCGGCGGCGAAACGCGGCCGGCGGCGGTGCGGCAGGTAGACGCCGGGCATCTCGCCCAGGGCCGCCAGCCGGGCGGCGCGCGCGAGGCCCCGCGCCTTGGCCGCGCGCAGCGTCTGGGCGATGGCGACGATTGCGCGGTCGGCGTCGCCGATGAAGAGGGCGTCGAAGAACGGGGCCCACGGCTCGGGGTTGGCGGCGACGGGCCCGCCGGCGAGCACGAGCGGCGCGTCCTCGCCGCGGTCGGCGGCGCGCAGCGGCACGCGGGCGAGGTCGAGAATCTGCAGCACGCCGGTCGCGCACAACTCGTATTGCAGCGTGACGCCGATCGCGTCGCAGCGCGCCAGCGGCGTCTGCGTTTCGAGCGTAAAGAGCGGCAGGCCGCGCGCGCGCAACTCGGCTTCCATGTCGGGCCACGGCGCATAGACGCGTTCGGCGGCGCACCAGGGCAGATCGTTCAGCGCGGCGTAGAGCACCTGATAGCCGTGGTGGCTCATGCCGATCTCGTACGCGTCCGGAAACGCCAGCGCGATCCGCAGCTCGGCGGACTCCTTCCGCCGCGCGCCGATCTCGCCGCCGATGTACCGCGACGGTTTCTCCACCCGCGCCAATAGCGCGTCCAGCATAGGCGCCTCCGTTCGCCGAAGCGGCGACCGGCGCCACTATGCCCGCTTTCGGTCGGCCGAGGCAACCGGCCGACAGTGAACAGTGAACAGTGAAACAAGGTCGACGCGGCGACCGGTGTGTGGCGTGGTCGTTGTTACCTCGCGACCGGCAGCGCCGGCCACGCGTCGATGCGCGAGCGCCGGAACCCGGAACCCGGAACCCGAATCCCGGAACCCGAATCCCGGACCCCGAGTCCCGAGTCCCGAATCCCGAATCCCGCCCAAATTGGCTTTGTTTGGTAATTTTGCCTAAATTGGCCGCTTGAACGCCGCCATATATCCGCGATCGCGGCGGGGAAAATGACATTGCCAGCCATCGGCGGGCGATAAATGATCTCAAAAATAACTGCAAGGAAAAGCGCGGTCGCGGCGGCGCCCCGACCATCGCGCCAACTTCATCTGTAAGAGCGCCCCCCGCCTCCGCCTGCGCCGGGGCAGGCTCTTCGCGGGGGCAGGCTTTTCCAGGCGCGATTCGACAGATCGCACCCGGAAGGGTGCTTTTGCAGAAGACGGATCGGCGGCGCCGGCGCTTTTTCGGGGCCGGAGTTCCCGTGCGGCGGGCGCGACCGCCCGCGGGGAACGCTTGCCCGGCGGCAAATCGTTTGCCGAAGTCGTCCGTTCGTGGCGAAAAAGCATTTGCCGCCAAGCGGTTAGCGACGGCCGCAAAAAGGCGCCAATTTGCCGGCATTTTGGCGCGGGTCTTGCACCGCCATACGGCAACGGTCGAGCGCGGCGCGAGCGAGGGGAGGCGGGCGCGTCACCATCGGCCGTCAGGAAAAAACCAGGGGTGATCGGGCGCCGCCGGCCGCGGTGGGGGCGGCGCCGGCCCGTTTTCTGGGCGAAATGGGATGATGAAAAAGCCAAAACGAGTCGTAGCGGCGATGGTGATTTTCGCGCTGGCGTGCGCGCCGTTTCTCTCCGCCTGCGCGAGCCGGACCAGCCATGCCGACTGCGCCGCCTGCGCGGCGCAGGCCGCCGCCGGCTACTACGACGTCAATCAAATCAAGGGATATCTCGCAAGCAACATTTCCGCGTTTGCCGGCAGCATTGCCATCGGCAACGACCGGCCGTCGTTCCTGACGAAGGCGATGGTGCACCTCGCCCTGGGCGACCGGGCGGGCGCGGCGCAAACGCTGGACGATTACGACTGCGTGTATCCGAACACGGGCGAGAGCGCGCTGCTCCGGGCGATGATCTTGGCCTGCGGAAACAGCGGCGCCTCGGCGGTCGTGCCGCTGCTGCAACAGGCGCTGGACACCGGCGTTTGGGACATGAGCACCGGAGAATTCTGGGGATTTATCGAGTCGTCCGGCGTCTTCGACAACTATCTGGGGAATGCGCAGTCGGACGAGTTTCGCGAGTTTCTTTCCCAAAAGGGAAAGGTCGAATTGCCCGCGCCGGAGGGCCTGACGCCGCGTTTGCGGAACAGCGATTGGGGCAAAAGCGAATGGGACACGTCATGGCACAGCCTTTATCTCTATGTGGGCCACGAGTATGTCCCGCTTTTGACCAACGCGTTGAAGCTGGCCGAGGAGATGGCGCATTTCATCGGGGTGATCACCGAGCTTGATTTTCTCTTCGTGCCGATCGCGATGGTGATCGCGGTGCAGCACGCCCGGATCGAGGATGCGGACGGCGGCTGCGGCGTCGAGCTGGCCTGGTTTTGGCCCCAGCTTTTCGGCGCGTTGATCGCACTGTTCCGGCTGGATTCGCAGGGCGAAGATTGCAAAGGGGCCACGCAATGCGATCCGCCCGCCGGCCTGACCGTTAATTTTGATCCGACCAAACCCGTCCGTTTCGGCGACTCGCTTGCGTTCACCGCGTCGGCGGTGGAATTCCCCGCCCAATATATGTTCCGCTTCACCTACCCCGGGCAGTCTTTTGCCCCGCGCGAGACCGACTGGCTCGACGGCAACGTGTTTGCGACCGCCGCGAAGTGGACGACGAAATGCAACGACTGCGACGTGACGGCGCACGCCCTGACGCGCAACCGGCGCACCCGGAAAACGTGCGGCGAGGCGCCCAACACCGTCACGTACCACATCTACGACCCGAACCCGTATATCGAGAAGATCACCGGATTCACGTACAACGAGAGCGAGGAGTGGCTGCCCTGCAATGCCGATTTCGACATGACAATCACTCCGGTCGGGGGACAGTGCATCATCCAGGAACAATGTGCGGGCCCGGACGGCGCAGGCCCCATGTGGCGGTGGGTCCCCTTCGTCAATTCCGTCGAGAACAGCCGGAAAGCCTATGTGAATCCGTACCGTTTCAATCCGGCCCGGATCTGCAAGCAACAAAAATGGGTCAAGCCGGGGGATACGCTGCAATTTCAGGTCTGGGCGTATTGCGGCGACCAGCAGCAGTATGCCACGAGCGCGTGGACCAAGATCTTCACCTTCCAGGACGACCAGAGTTCGACGAAGAAATAGAAATTCGAGGTTGTCTCCGGGCCTCACGCGGAGACGGCCGCAACGCGTCGCGCGGGACCGCGCGCTACGCGTTCCGGCCGCGCCCTTCTCTGTACTACTAACGGTTCGTTTCTTGTTCTTGCGCCACGATTTTCGTTGCACCGTTGTTGCGCCTGGGAATAATGGGACTTATGGGACCAATGGGACTCATGGGATTGTCGGCGCCGTGCCCGTTCGCCAACCGGGCGCAATGAAACCACGCCGGCCCCGCGCCGGTTCATTCCGCAATCCGCAATCCGCAATCCGAAATTCGGTTGCGGCTTTGCCGCGCTGTGCTCTCTGTGTCCGCCCTCTGTGCCCTCTGTGTTTAGCGTGACCCGTCATGCCGGCCAATGACCGTTGACAGCAAGGACCGGGTTGCCTAACTATGAAATCCACAACCGCCTTTCGGGAACTTTCGACTGAGTTCGGGACACGCTCATCTTCGACCGGATCGCCCGCGAAACGGCGGGGCTTTCCGGGGCAAACGGACGAACCGAGAAAGAGATTTCCTGGCGATGAAACAGTGACCGACGAAAGCGATCAGATCGAGGGAGGGGATGACGTATGACGACTCCCCCCGCGCGCCCCAAGCTGCACCACATCGTCCATGCCGACCGCCTGCCGTCAATCGTGGCCGATCAAGGCCTTTGGTGCGACTCCGAGGTTATGCGGCGCGCGCCCGCCGGCACGATCATCGGCATGAGCGCGATCAAACTACGGCGTCTAAACGAGCTACGCCTGGCCAGTCACCCGGACCTGCGCGTGGGCGACTGTGTTCCCTTTTACTTCTGCCCGCGTTCAGTAATGCTGTACGTGATCTCTCAGGCCAATCACCCGGAACTCGAATATCGGGGCGGCCAGGATCCGATCATCCACCTTGAAGCCGATCTGCAGTCGGTCGTTGCCTGGGCAAACCGGCGGGGCCAACGCTGGGCTTTCACCCTGTCGAATGCCGGCGCCTTCTACTTCGAAGATCGCCACGACCTGGTTCATTTGAATGAAATCGATTGGAACGCCGTCCAGGCGAGAGAGTGGCGGAACTCCAAGGAGGGCAAACAGGCTGAATTCCTGCTTGAGCGCAGCTTCCCTTGGCATCTGGTGGAGCGCATCGGGGTGATTTCGGAGACTATATATTACCAAGTAGCCAGAGCGCTGCCCGCGAAAGGGCATCGGCCGGTGGTTGAGATTCTCCGCGAGTGGTATTACTAATTGGCGAGGCGTTGGCCATGATCGAATTCAGAACCGGCGACATCCTGAAATGCGAGGCGGAAGCGCTCGTTAACACCGTCAACTGCGTTGGTGTGATGGGCCGCGGCATCGCGCTCCAGTTCAAGAACGCCTTTCGCGGGAATTTCCAGGCCTATGCGGCGGCGTGCAAACGCGGCCAGGTGCAACCAGGGCGGATGTTTGTGTTCGAAACCGGGCAACTGACGCCGCCTCGTTATATCGTCAACTTCCCGACCAAGCGCCACTGGCGCGGCAAGAGCCGCATCGAGGACATCGAGGCAGGGTTGTTGGCGCTTGCCGAAGTGATTCGGTCGCACCACATGAAATCGATCGCGCTCCCGCCGCTGGGCAGCGGCCTCGGCGGGCTTGACTGGGCGGCCGAGGTCCGGCCGCGGGTGGAAGCGGCGTTGGGCTCGCTTTTCGGGGTGAAAGTGTTGGTCTTCGAACCGCAAGGAGCGCCTTCATCCGACAACATGCAGCACCGCCGGGAGGCGCCGAATATGACGGCCGGCCGTGCGGCGCTCGTGGAGCTGATGCACCGGTATCTGGGCGGGTTGCTCGATCCCTTTGTCACGTTGTTGGAAATGCACAAGCTGATGTACTTCATGCAAGAGGCCGGTGAGCCGCTGCGCTTGCGGTTTGCGAAGGCTGCCTACGGACCGTACGCCGAGAACCTGCGCCACGTGCTGCACGCTATTGAAGGACATCTGATCGCCGGTTACGACGATGGCGGCGATGCGCCGAACAAGCAAATTTCCCTCGTGCCTGGCGCCGTCGAGGATGCGACGGCATTTCTGGCGCAACACGCCGATACGCTCCGTCGTTCCGATAGAGTGGCTGATCTGGTCGAGGGATTTGAGTCCGCGTTCGGCATGGAGCTTCTCTCGACGGTTCACTGGGTGATGACTCGCGAGAATGCGCGCACGCTTGACGAGGTGATTGCTCGCACCTACGAATGGAACGCGCGAAAACGACAGTTCTCCCTGCGCCAAATCGGTCTCGCGATTGACGCGCTCACGAGGAAGGGCTGGATTGCTGCACCCGCGCGAGAAAGCGCGGTCTGACGACCGGCGGTTTGATTCCGTTCTAAACACAGAGGCCACAGGCCGGCGGAATGGAACTCAAAACACAGAGGCCACAGAAAAAGCCCGCAGACGACAAAGTGGCGGCCGCAACGCGTCGCGCGGGACCGCGCGCCACGCGTTCCGGCCGCACTTTTCGCTGTACTCTCCGTGTCCGCCCGCTGTGCTCTCTGTGTCTAAAATTACTCAACCCGTCATGCCGGCCATCGCGAACGGAAAGCACTTGCCGCCGTCACGCCGGGCGCGGCGCTGGGAATCGGAACCGATTAAGTAATGTGTCCCCGGAATCGGACCCCGATTAAGTAATGTGTCCCCGGAATCGGTCCAAGGGACAGTCACCCGGATGTGTTGTTTTTTCAACGCAACACTCGATAAGACAAATCAAGGCTCCCACGTTGATTCAACGCGCCCGTTGCGCCATCCTCAAATTGGTTTCCCTCTTTGACAACACGCTTTCTCACTTTGTGGCCCGATGAAACATTTTCGAGCTTGACATAGGTCCGGCCATAGGGTAACTCTAAATCATTCCGTTTTCCTTATACGCGAATTGTGTTTAAAGACGGGAGGTCAGAAATGAAAGGCGTAGAAACAGAGAACGATCTTCTACTGACCTTCGCATAATATGGTGACAACTTCGTCAAAATGATAACCCGGCGTG